>JAUIEE010000129.1 GCA_030428965.1 bacterium
GCGTCGCCGCGTCGTAGACATGAACGCAACCGGCACACTCGTCGCCTACCACGATACAATCCCCGTCCGCGGCAACAGGTATCCGATTCCAGACGAAGTCCGACCCTCGGGAGGCCGGCCCCTCGATGATCTGCCGGCCTGACCCCGTCGCGGTCTCGACGGTTACGACCTTGGGCACCGGACCTCTAGCACTGACCACGACCGTTTCGTCCGAGGCGGCCAGTTCCAAACGGTAGGCCTCGTCGTCGAACAGCTCCAGTTCCACGATCTGCCGACGCTCGACGCGGACCCCCCGCTCCTTGCGCCGGGCCTTGATGACCTGCCCGTAGACGACGCCAGCGGGCAACGCCTGGCGGATGGCGGGCTCGTAGAAGCGGAAGCCGTCGGTGGTCACGAGCCCGCCCATCGCGTGCTTCGAAGGCCGGGCGAGATCGCGGAAAAGCGCCTTGGTGTTCCGGTAGCTGCGCGCCCCCACCTGCACGCCCGTCCACAGCCGCGACCACACGTCCATGCTGGCGAACACCCAGATCGGGCGCTTCTTGGCGCCCACGAAAGCCCTGATCTCGTCCGCCTGGACTTCGACGAGTCCCAGGCCGCGGAGCCGCCGCTCCAGGAAGCGACCTGCGGCTTCGCACGCCCGCCGCAGCCAGCGATCGACCGTGTTCCAGGCGCGCCCCGTGACGCGCGCGATCGCCGAGATCGTCATGCCCTCAACGCTCATCGCCACAACAGCGTCGAACTCGCGTCGCGCTGCCTGGATGCGCGCGTAAGCCGTGCCCGTCGTGGAGGAGAACGTCGCGCCGCACGTCGAGCACCGCCATCGCCGCCGTCGGCCTCGGTTCGTGCGATACCACCCGTGCGGCGCGCGAGCTCCGTCGCAGCCCGGTCTCGGGCACACCGCTCGACGACTTCCTCCTGATCGCCTCATCACCGTCCTCCTCGGTCCGGTGCAGGCTAGATCACGCGCAAGCGTCGTCGCGCCATGTGGTTAGGATCCATGGCGCCACAGGTGGTGGCGGAAGCACCAGGCATCGAGACCACGAGATCAGTATGCGCCTGGCCGCCTATGCAGCTGCGCTCGAGCGGCTCGGAGCCGCGGTCGACGCCCAGGGGACCTTTGAGTACTTCGCAGGAGGTCGATGAAGAGAATCCCAAACAATGTGAGTTGCAAGCAGGAGCATCACGAGACCCGGCGGCTCCGAACCAGTCCCGCAGTTCCGGGACCTCGGTGGAGTCGTCATCATCACTCTTCGTAGGAAGACAGAAAGAAGCAAGCCATGAAGAACCTTCGACAGTCCATCCCCTTCCTGATCCTCTCAGCTGCCGTCCTTCTCGTCACCGGCTGTGTCAGCCCGCGGCGCGAGCCGGAGTCGGCCATCTTCTGTCCCAAGTGCGAGATGGTGTGGGTCGAGATGACGGACTTCGACGATCCGTACCGGATGTCTACCGTCCCCGGCCAGGTCATGAAATGTCCCGACTGCGAGAATGCCGTCGTCCACTTCTTCAAGACAGGGAAGCTCGAACACGCGTGCAGCACGTGCGGCGGCGAGTTCGTCCACTGCAAGGCGCACTGAGCAGCTTGGCCACCATACGAGCGCTACGATCAAGAAGGCGAAGATGCATCCCTCAATTGAAGACGGTTCCGGAAGTAAGCGCTCTCAGTTCACCGATCCTGTGTGCGGAATGTCCGTTAGCGAAGCCACACCGTTCCGCGAGTGGACACGAGCGGACAACTCCGCGTCATACGCCCACTTAGGACGTCGACTTCAGAACTCGCGCGCGACTGGACCCAGACTGGAGCGGACCAGGAGCGTGGCACTAAAGTGGCACTTAACTGATCTGGGCAGGATGCCGCATATTGCTCCGCATCGCCCGACTAACCTCCCCGACACACCGTGACCTCCGACTCCACTCCCAACGCCGCGCTCCAGGCACTGGTGGACAACCACCGCAGCTTCCTCGACTTCCTGGAGAGGCGCACCGGCAGCCGAGCGGACGCCGAGGACCTACTCCAAGGCGCGTTCGTGCGAGCCCTGGAGAAGGGAGGGGATCTGCGAGACGGGGAGTCCGCTGTTGCGTGGATCTACCGGCTGCTGCGGAACGCCCTGGTCGACCGGCACCGTGCTGAGGACGCACGGGACCGTGCCATCGAGTCCAAAGCAAAGGAGGGAGATGGCGAGGGTGAGGAGGACGTGGAGCTCCAGGGCGAAGCGTGCCGCTGCGTCATGGGCTTGCTGCCTACTCTGAAGCCGGAGTACGCGGAGCTCCTCAGGCGCGTGGACCTGGATGGCGCGGCCGTCCACGGGGCTGCCCAGGCCATTGGCATCTCTCCAAACAACGCAGGGGTCCGGCTCCACCGGGCCAGGAAGGCCCTCCTGAGGGAGGTCCAGCGCTCGTGCCGTACCTGCGCCACTCACGGCTGCCTGGACTGCTCCTGCGGACAGCCCGGGCCAGCCTAGAAAAGGGGTGTAATGAACCCGAGGTAGGTCCGTCTGCCCCGGTGATCGGCCGGCGGACCGCCGCGCCGCGTACTCGCGACTCCCACCCCGTGAACCCCGACATGTGCGCCCACGAACATCATCACCGCGACCCCTCGAACGACCAGCCTGCCGTTTCCGGCCTGGTCCGCGACCCCGTCTGCGGTATGGAAATCGACCCCCGCAAGGCGGCCGAGCAGGTGACGCATGACGGCGTGACGCACTCCTTCTGCAGCTCCGGGTGTGCCAGCAAGTTCCGCGACGACCCTCATCGCTACCTCTCGGCGGCTGGCCACGGTCATTCCCACGCGACGCCCCCTTTGGTCTCCCACCCACCCGCCGGGGGCAAGTGGACCTGCCCCATGCACCCCGAGGTGGTCGAGGACGGTCCCGGCTCGTGCCCGATCTGCGGGATGGCGCTCGAGCCGATGACTCCGTCCGCCGAGGACGAGGAGAACCCCGAGCTCGCAGACATGTCACGACGCTTCTGGGTGAGCGTCGTCTTGAGCGCGCCACTCCTCGTCCTCTCGATGGGGGCCATGCTGCCCGGGCTCTCGAACCTGCTGCCCGGAGGCCCCACCCGCCACTGGATCGAGCTTGCCCTGGCAACCCCGGTCGTCCTGTGGGGAGCATGGCCGTTCTTCCAGCGTGGTTGGCGATCGGTGCTCACCCGACGCCTGAACATGTTCACCCTGATCGCGCTCGGGGTCAGCGTCGCTTACGGGTTCAGCCTCGTCGCCATCCTCGCCCCCGGTTTGTTCCCGTCGGCGTTCCGCGCTGCCGATGGCTCGGTCCCGGTGTACTTCGAGGCCGCCGCCGTCATCACCACCCTCGTCCTGCTCGGCCAGGTGCTCGAACTTCGAGCACGCAGTCGGACCTCTGGAGCGATCCGCGCCCTCCTCGGACTGGCTCCGACGACGGCCCGCAAGCTCGAGAGTGATGGACGTGAAGTCGACGTTCCGCTCGAGGAGGTCCAAAGCGGAGACCGGCTCCGCGTGCGACCCGGGGAAAAGGTCCCCGTGGACGGCGCGGTCCTCGAAGGTCGCAGCAGCGTCGACGAGTCGATGCTGACGGGCGAACCCATCCCGATCGAGAAGTCCGAGGGCGACCAGGTCACGGGCGGGACCGTGAACGGAACGGGCTCGATCGTCATGCGGGCCGAAGCGGTCGGAAGCGACACCGTGCTGGCGCGCATCGTCCAGATGGTCGCCGACGCCCAACGCAGCCGCGCACCCATTCAGCAGCTCGCCGACCGAGTCTCGGCCTGGTTCGTACCGGCCGTGATCGTCGTCGCGGTGCTCGCCTTCGGCATCTGGGCCTTGTTTGGCCCCGACCCGCGGCTGGCCCACGCCCTCGTGAACGCCGTCGCCGTGCTCATCATCGCTTGCCCTTGTGCGCTGGGGCTGGCGACTCCCATGTCGATCATGGTGGGCACCGGGCACGGTGCTACCGCTGGCGTCTTGATCCGAGATGCCGAGGCACTCGAGACGCTCGAACGTGTGGACACGGTGCTCGTCGACAAGACCGGGACGCTGACGGAGGGCAAGCCCGTCCTGGTCAGCGTCGAGCCCGCCGAAGCCATGTCAGCGGACGACCTACTCCGCTTTTCCGCAGCGATCGAGCGTGGAAGCGAGCATCCGCTGGCGGCCGCGATCGTGGCCGGGACCGAGGACCGCGGAATCGCCGCCCCCACGGCCGGCGACTTCGTCTCAAGGACCGGGCTGGGCCTCACCGGTACGGTCGAAGGGCGGCGCGTGGCCATCGGCAACGAAGCGCTGATGGAGGAGGAAGGCGTTGATCCCTCTGCCTTGCGGCGTCGGGCTGACTCGCTTCGAGAATCAGGCCAGACCGTCGTCTTCGTGTCCGTCGACGGCCAAGAAGCAGGGATTCTCGGCGTGGCGGACCCGATCAAGGAGGGCTCAGCGGAAGCACTCCGGCAGCTCCGAGACATGCAGGTCGATGTCGTCATGCTGACGGGCGACAGTCGCCGGACCGCGGAAGCCGTCGCACGCGAGCTCGGAATCGACCGCGTCGAGGCCGACGTCCGCCCCGAGGACAAACGCGAAGCCGTGGAGCGTCTCCAGAAGGAGGGGCGTGTCGTCGCCATGGCGGGAGACGGTGTGAACGATGCCCCTGCGCTTGCCCAAGCCCAGGTCGGGATCGCGATGGGAACGGGTACGGACGTGGCCATGGAGAGCGCCGGCGTCACGCTGGTGCGGGGAGACCTGCGCGGCATCGCCCGAGCACGTCGACTCTCGCGCGCCACGATGAAGAACATTCGTCAGAACCTGTTCTTCGCGTTCGTCTACAACATGCTGGGAGTTCCGGTGGCCGCGGGTGTGCTCTATCCGTTCCTCGGGATCCTGCTCAGCCCGATGTTGGCGGCCGTTGCGATGACGTTCAGCTCGGTCTCCGTGATCGCCAACGCGCTTCGGCTCCGCCGAGTAGAGCTCTGAGGCCGCGCGGCCCTCCGGCCTGCGGGCAAGACGTTATGTTCAGGGGACGTCCGCGGACGCTAGCCCTCCGCCCCCCCTGAGCCGCGCCGGGCCCGCCACCCAAGTCCGCTACCCAAGTCGAATCTCCGAGCCCAATGAAGACCTCGCAGCACGCCCGCATCATCGCTCATCTCATCCTTGCCGCCGCACTGGCGCTGAGCGCCTGCGCTTCGCCGAAGCAGTCCGCACCCCCCGAGCCGCCCCGCCTGGTCGAGGCCTCCTGTGGCCAGTGCAACTTCGACCTCCCTGGAGACGGTTGCGACCTCGCGATTCGTATGGACGCCAAGGCCTACTTCGTGGACGGAACCAGCATCGACGAGCACGGTGACGCCCACGCAGCAGACGGCATGTGTAACGCGATCCGCAAGGCGCACGTCGAAGGTCACGTCTTGGAGGGTCGCTTCCAGGCGACGTTCTTCGAGCTACTCCACGACTAGCCAGCCCGTGCTATCCAGAAACCTGGTCGCAGCCGGTCGTCGAATGCCGCAGGGGAGTCCCTAGCTTCCTCTGCAATCGAGACCCGAACAGCCTGTGGGTGGGCCGCGCGCCGGGATTTGCTCAGGTTGACCTACCTCCTGGTCCGACGTAGCGTAAGAACCACGATGGCCCGCCTCCTGTCCCACATCGTCGCAGTCTTTGCACTGCTCGTGGCACCTGCCCTATGCATCGGCGGCGTGCTGGAGCATCCGTGCGACTGCGGTGACGGCGGCGCCCAGATGCAGTGCCAGCACGAAGATTCGTGCTCGGACGACCCCTGCGAGTCGCTCGCTCCGCAAGAGCGTGAAGCCCGTAGCCTCCTCGACATCGAGGTGCCGTGGGTTCCCGTGGTCGTCGTGACGTGGGACTCGGAGCTAGGCTCCGCTCGGTGGTCGTGGTCAACGAGACCGCCTCTGCCACCCGACCGGTCGAACCTGCCCTATGCGCAGAGCGACCGGCCTCTGCTCATCTGATACCCGAAGCCCCGCAACGTTTCGACGGGCTTGCTTGCGCTCGAAGTGCATCTGCACTCATGGCGCGTCCCGTCGAGTTACTGGCGCAGAGCTTCCGGAATCAGATGAATGAAACGACGAGCACACCCCGCATATGCGTGGGCGCTGGTTGCGCTAACGACAGGATGCGCGACCTATCGCCCCGCCCCCATTGAGCCGCTAAGGGTTCTCGAAGGCCTCGAGGCCATCGAGTGGAACCCGGACTTTCGGCCACCGGAAGGCTCCCCAGGACGTGCGGAGACATCTCCGGTGGGCCCGCGCGAGCTTGCTGCGTTTGCGGTGAGCACCAACCCGGAGCTCGCTGCTGCGCGAGCCGAGGTTGGAGTTCGGCGTGCGCTGCTCGTCGAGGCGGGCCTACTACCTGACCCTCAACTCAGCTGGGACGCGATGGATGTCCTAGCGTCGCAGATAGTCGACGGAACATCCTCCTCGGTCGACGTAATTGCTGGCTTCGGACTGATGTTCCCCCTGCTCAGGCCTGGAGAGCGTGGAGCCCGAGTCGGCGCGGCCGAGTGGCAGGCCGAAGAGGCGAGGCGCCGAGTCGCTTCAGCCGAGTGGGCACTCACTCGAAGCATCCATGTCGCCTACGAGGAGGTGCGGGCGTCCGAAGTCTTGCTCTCCCAGACTCAGGCGCTAACCGCGGTCGCCGAGTCCACGAACGACTACTTCAAGCGGGCGCGTGATGCCGGTGCCGCAACGGGCATCCAGGCGAACCTCGCCCTTGGTGGGCTCCAGGCAATACGTCTGGACGCCGTTCGGGCGGAGGGCCGCGTTCGGCAGGCTCGGCAAGCGCTGAACGCACTCCTGGGCCTCCCCCCTACCGTCGAGCTCACTCTCGGTCCCGGGTCCGACCCATCGGTCCACGAGGCTCTTGGCGCCACTCCTGACGAGCTCACGAGACAGGCCGTCGAGCGGAGGCCCGACTTGGCAGCGCTGCTCGCCAGGTATCAGACGGCGGAAGAGGGCGTGCGGTTCGCTGTGTCGAAGCAGTTCCCGCAGGTTTCGCTCGGAACAGGCATCAGCCTCACGCTGCCCTTCTTCTCGAAGTTCGGTCGCCCTGAGATGCGGACGGCGATGGCCAAGCGAGAGCAAGTGCATCGCGAGTTCACGGCCGCCGTTCATGCTGCGCGGCAGGAGATTGCAGCGGCCCACACGCTCTGGCAGTTCGCCGAGCGCGAACTCGAGCTCGTAGAGAACGAGCTGCTTCCGAACGCTGAGGAGAACCTCGAGCTCTCTCGAGAGGCTTTCGAGGCCGGAGAGGTAACGCTCCTGGAGACGCTTGCGCTCCAGCGCGCACTTGTCGAGGCCCGGACCCGACACACGGAAGCGCGCGCCGTGCGCTCGAAGCGCGCCTGGGAGCTGCTTGCTGCGAGCGGATGGCTCCTCGGGGCCTCCCAAGAGAACAACGCGAACAACGAAGAGGGCTAGAGATGAAGACACCGCTGAACCGTCTGCCGCGCCCCCTTCGCGCCGCTTGGACCCTTCTTGTTTGCAGCCTTCCGCTTTGCTTGCTCCTCGGGTGTTCCTCAGGGGGCGAAGAGGACCACAGCGGGCACGGCCACGAAGGTGAGGGAGAGCACTCGGACGAAGGCCGACAGGACGAGGAAGGCCACGTCGAGCTCACGGAGCAGCAGTTCCGTTCCGCTGGCATTGAAGTGGCCCCGGCGGTGCCTGGCCGGGTCTCCGAGGCCTTGACCCTTCCGGGAACTGTCGCTCCGAATGCCGATGCCGTGCTTCACGTCACGCCTCGGGTCTCCGGACAGGTTCGCAGCGTGTCCAAGCACCTCGGCGAGGAGGTGCGGCCAGGCGAAGTCTTGTGCGTCATCGACAGCGTGGAGCTCGGCGATGCCGTTGCGGACTACATGCGTGACCGAGAGATGGTCCGTGCTGCGGAGGAGACGCTCGCTCGTGAGCGCGAACTCTACGAGGAACGCCTGACCGCTCTATCAACGGTCCTGGAGGGCGCAGTAGAGATTCAGGAGCGCATCTACAAGCGAGAGGAAGAGCTCCAGAAGAAAGCGGTCTCTACGGTGCGGCCACTTCTCGAGGCGGACAAGGCCTTCCAGCTCTCCAAGCTCGAGCGTGACAAGCAACTGACCGAGCTGCGGGCCGGGCGGGATTTGAGGCTGCTTGAGCTCGAGGTAGACCTTCGAACCAAGCGCATCGACCTCGCGGCTGCCGCCAACCAGCTTCGGACCTTGGGGCTCGATAGCGAGGCAATCGAGGCGCTCGACGAGTCTTCTCCCCTGCTCTCGGGCGAATACCGTGTCCATGCGACGGGTCCTGGTGTCGTCGTGAACCGGCACGTATCGACCGGAGAGTTCGTTGAGGCAGGGGCGAAGCTCTACATCATCGAGAACCTCGCGAGCGTCTGGTTCGTCGCCTCGGCCTTCGAGGAGCAGTTGCAATCCGTCAGGAGCGGGCAGCCTGCCCATGTGGCGCTGGACGCCTTTCCCGGGACCACTCTGAAGGGAGTGGTGAGCTTCCTGGACTACCACGTCGACCCGACGAGTCGCTCGGTTGGCGTGCGTATCACGCTCGACAACGAGCAGCTCCAAAGCTGGCCGGAGGAACTCCCGCTGCGGCCGGGCATGTTCGGCCGCGCGGAGCTAGAGACGACCTCACGCGAGGCTTCACTTGTGCTGCCAGAGGCGGCGCTCGTCCATGAAGACCAGGGAGACTACGTCTTCGTCCAGGTCAAGCCGTTCGTGTTCGAGCGCCGCGACGTGGCGGTGAAGGCTGTGGCTGGCGGGCGAGTCGAGATTCTCTCGGGCCTCGAGCAGGGCGAGATGGTCGCGGTCTCCGGAACGTTCCTCCTGAAGTCTGCCGAGCGCCAGGGTGAGCTGGGCGGCGGCCACAGTCACTAGGGGGGCGTCTCCATGGTCAACAGGCTCATCGACTTCTCCCTGAATAACCGCCTCATTGTCATCATCGGATGGCTCCTGGTGGTCGTGTTGGGACTCGACTCGTTGCGGAAGCTCCCCATCGACGCCGTGCCGGACGTGACGAATGTCCAGGTACAAGTGCTCACGAACAGTCCGGGGCTTGCGCCCCAGGAGGTGGAGTCCTTCATCACCTTCCCCGTAGAGACGGCCATGAGCGGGCTGCCCAAGGTCGAGCAGATTCGCTCCGTGTCGAAGTTCGGGCTGTCGGTGGTCACCGTGGTCTTCGAGGAGGGGACGGACATCTACTGGGCGCGCCAACTGGTCGGTGAGCGCCTGTCGGAGGCACGGGACGCCATCCCCGAAGAATATGGGGAACCGGGCATGGGCCCCATCTCGACGGGGCTCGGAGAAATCTACCAGTTCGAGGTGCGGGGCGAGGGCTACTCCCCGATGGAGCTGCGCGACATCCTCGATTGGAACGTCGGCTATCAGCTCCGGTCCGTGCCCGGCGTCGTTGAAGTAAACTCCTTCGGGGGAGAGCTCCGCACCTATCAGGCAACGCTTGACCCGCGCAAGCTCCGTTCCTACGGCATCTCACTCGCGACGGTCTTCGAGGCCCTCGAGCAGAACAACCGGAACGTCGGCGGCGGCTACATCGTGCACGCGGACGAGCAGTATCTCGTCCGTGGCGAGGGGCTGGTCGAGGACCTAAGCGACCTCGCGAAGGTCGTCATTGCGAAGGACGCTCGAGGCACGCCGGTCTACCTCGAGAACCTCGGAACGGTCGAGTTTGCCCCGATGATTCGCCAGGGGGCCGTTACGCGGGATGGCCGCGGCGAGGCGGTGGTTGGCATCGTGATGATGCTCATGGGAGCAAACTCCCGAACCGTCGCGGAGGATGTACACGCCCGGGTCCAGGAGATTCAGAAGACGCTTCCCGAGGGTGTCGCCATCGACACCTTCTACAACCGCACCGAGCTCGTCCAGAGGACGATTCGAACCGTGGCGAAGAACCTCATCGAGGGCGGGCTGCTGGTCGTCGTGGTTCTCCTGCTTCTGCTCGGGAGTTTCCGGGGCGGCCTCATCGTTGCCTCAGCCATCCCGCTGTCGATGCTGGTTGCCGTCATCCTCATGCGATGGATGAACCTGTCGGGCAACCTGATGTCTCTTGGAGCCGTGGACTTCGGCATCATCGTCGATGGTGCCGTGGTCGTGGTCGAGAGCATCGTGGCCTACGTCTACTTCCACAGGAACGACGACTCGAGGCCACACCTCGAGAAGGTCCGCGCGGCGTGCCACCAGGTGGCGCGGCCCGTGCTGTTCGCGGTGGGCATCATCATGATTGTCTACCTGCCGATACTCGCGCTCCGAGGAATCGAGGGGAAGATGTTCCGCCCGATGGCCCTCACGGTCGTCTTCGCCATGGGCGGCTCTCTCATCTGTGCCTTGACGCTGATGCCCGTGCTCGCGTCGCTGTTCCTGAAGAAGGCCGTCGAGAAGGAGCCGATTCTCTTCCGGTTGCTGAAGCGGCTCTACACCCCGCTTCTTGCGAAGGCCATGGCGCGCCCCGTCCGCACCGGCGGCGTAGCGTTCGGCGTCTTCGCTGCGAGCCTTCTGGTCGTCCCCTTTCTCGGAGCGGAGTTCATTCCGAAGCTCGACGAGGGAGCGATTGCGATGCAGGTCTGGAGGCTTCCGAGCGTGTCGCTGGAGACCTCGAACGAAATCAGCGGCAAGGCGGAGCAGGTCGTGAAAGCGTTCCCGGAGGTGCAGACGGTCGTGTCGCGCACCGGCCGGGCGGAGATTGCGACCGACCCCATGGGGGTCGAGATCTCTGACACCTACCTCATTCTGAACCCACCGGATACGTGGCGCTTCGAGACGAAGGAGGAGCTGCTCGAAGCCCTCGACGAGGAGCTGCAAGAGGCTCTGCCTGGCGTGATGTTCAGCTACTCGCAGCCGATTGAGCTTCGCGTGGACGAGCTCATCAGCGGCGTGCGCTCGGAAGTCGGCATCAAGGTGTTCGCGGCGAGCGGGAGCCTCGAGGATATGCGCGAGGTGGCAGAGCAGGTCGCGGCCGTCGTTCGCGAGGTGCCGGGGATGGAAGAGGTCAAGGTGGAGCAGACGACGGGGCTGCCGACGCTGACCATCGACATCGACCGGGAAGCCATCGCAAGGCTTGGGGTGAATGCGCAGGACGTGCTCGCGGTCATCGAGACCATTGGCGGCACCCAGGTCGGCACGGTGGTCGAGGGACAGCGACGCTACAGCTTGCAGGTGCGGTTCGATGCAGCGGTGCGGGAGAGCCTTGAGGCGCTTCGGAACCTTCCCATCGCGCTTCCTGCGTCTGATGGCAGCACGGCGCCCTGGGTCCCTCTCGAGCAGGTTGCGAACGTCGACATCAAGACCGGGCCTGCCCAAGTCAGCCGCGAGAAGATTCAGCGGAAGATTACCGTCGAGCTCAACGTCCGTGGTCGTGACCTTGCCTCGGCGGTTGCCGAAGCACAGGAGCGCGTCGAGGCCGAGGTGGAGCTGCCCCCTGGGTGGTTCATCGAGTGGGGTGGTCAGTTCGAGAACCTGGCCGCGGCATCGAAGCGTCTGGCGCTACTCGTCCCGCTGGCCCTACTTCTCATCTTCGTGCTCCTCTACTCCACGTTCCAGTCGACGAGGCTCTCACTGCTCATCTACCTGAACGTGCCGCTGGCGCTGACCGGAGGTATCGCAGCGTTGCTGCTACGGGGCTACCCCTTCTCCATCTCCGCAGGCGTTGGGTTGATCGCCCTCTTCGGCATCGCTGTCATGAACGGCGTGGTGCTGGTCTCGACCATCGTGCAGCACCGTGAAGAAGGGGCAGGAGTTAGCGAGGCAGCGCAGGGCGCTGCACACGCCCGGCTCCGGCCGGTGCTCATGACCGCGCTCACGGACATCATCGGCTTCTTCCCGATGGCGGTGGCGGCGAGCGCGGGAGCCGAGGTGCAACGTCCGCTCGCAACCGTGGTCATCGGAGGCCTGGTAACGTCGATGCTGCTAACTCTGTTCGTGCTCCCTGCGGTCTATCGATGGTTCGCGACCAGGGAGGACTCATCGCTTAGTTGACGAGCGCGTTCCATCCAGAAACTCGGCCGCGGCCCGCGCTCAACCCAGTTCGGAGTGAAGCCAACCATCGAGCCCGTCCTGTCCAAGAACTCGGCCGCGGCTGGAGAGCGTCGATCTTCGGCACCTGGGGGGAGGCGCAGAGACGCCCCTCTCACCCTGATCTGGGTGAGAGGCGAGGGAGCTCGCTTACCGCCAGTGCCGAGATCGTGCCACCAAGTCGCGCACACGGAGGCACATCCTGATCGCCTGAGCCGGTTCTCCGAGTACACGGAGGCACACAAACGCACACGGAAT
>JAUIEE010000596.1 GCA_030428965.1 bacterium
CGAGGAGAGGAGATCGAGGAGGTGGCGCAATCAGGGCGATGGTCGCCCAACCTCCGACAGTGTTGCGCCCTACACGGTGGTCCCCCACCGGGGGACTCACAGGGGGGCATCAACAAGCCAACAAACACCTCGTTCCCCGGCGACCGGTGTCCGCCACGGTGCTTGCCCGGAGACGAATCAAACCCTGGCACGTGCTCACCCGGACTGCTCTTGCTTCCCCCCGGCCTCGGCCTCCTTCTGCTCCGGGCTGACCGCCAGCCGCGCGATGTAGCCGAGGCAGTACGACTTCGTGTTGTGCATGTCGTTGTACATCGCCGTCTTCAGCTTGCTCGACACGATCAGGCCGGGGACGGCGATCGGGGTCAGGATCAGCACGATCGTGCCGACGATGCTCGGGATCTCGACGCCGATGGTCTTCAGCCCGCCGGCGATGATCGACTGGACCAGGGCCCAGTAGAAGACGACGGTGAACAGGAGCCAGAAGTAGTTGAAGATCTTGTACAGGCGCTGCTGCTGTTCGAGCTTCCGGTAGTTCTTCTGCAGCATCCGGTGCTCGGCGAGCGTGACCTTCGCCTCCTTCTGCTTCTCCTCGACGTAGGCCATCGGCCCGGTCGTGAACGCGTGCCAGACCAGCTTCGTCCAGCCGAGCGCCTTCGGCAGCTTCTTCTTCTTCTTCTCGGGCTCTTCTGTCGCCATTCTCCCATCCTCCCGTTCTTGAACCGGCGGAGGGTGCCCGGCACAATGGCCGGACATCCCGTACGAGGCGCTCCGTGAGGACCTCCCTGCCGCTCCTTCTGTTCGTTCTTGGTTGCCAGGCTCCCCTCGCCCTGGTGCGCGTCGAGTCGACGCCGCCGGGCGCCGCCATCGTGCTCGACAGCCTCGACACCGGGCTCGTCACCCCCGCCGAGCTGCAGCTCGACCTCGAGCAGCGGGCCTACACGGTGGAGTGCCGCCTCGAGGGCTACGCCAGCCTGCGCCAGGAGCTGCGGCTCAGCCAGGAGGTCTACACCCCGACCGAGGCGGAGCTCTGGACCCTGGCGCTGTGCTCCCCGTGCTGCCTCGGGCTGCCGCTCGTGTCTTTCTTCGTCCAGCAGCAGAACCCCTACGCCTACTTCAACCCGATGGGCGTCCACTTCCGCCTGCCCGCCGAGGGCCAGGGCGCCCTGCTCGAGGGCGCGGCGCCGGACGCCACGGTCACCCTCGACGGCGCGCCGGCCGGGCGCTGGCTGGACGGCTCCCTGCTCGTCGCCGCCGCGCCCGGGCCCCACCGCCTCGAGGTGCACATCCCCGGCCACGAGCCCTGGGGGCTGGACTGGGAGGTCGCGGCCGGCCGCTTCGACGCCTTCGCGGTCGCCCCGGCCGCGACGGTACAGGGGCTGCGGCTGAGCGCCGCGCCCGGGACCCGCGTGCTGTACGACGGGGCCGACCTCGGCCTGACGGAGACGCCGCGGGAGCTTCCTCTGCCCGCCGGCCCGCAGCGCCTGACGGTGGTGCGCGACGGCCAGGAGGAAGTGCGCGCCTACACGGTGCCCGCGGGGCGCTTCCTCAACGTGCACTTTCGCTAAGGGCCCTGCATCAGGTCGTGTAGAAGCTCGCGGCCGCGCCCGCGGTGTCGAACTTCCCGTCGATCTGGAGGCGGCGCAGGTTCTCCTTGGCCTCGACCTGGACCCGGCCCTCGGCGCTGACCCGGAAGAACACCGGGATCCAGCAGTTCGCGGGCAGGCCCCGCGGCAGCTCGAGGGTGGTGTGCGCGATCAGGGCCGCGGGCCCCTCGAGCAGGTCGAAGGTGATCGAGGCCTGGCCGGCCTTCTGGGTCGCCATCACGATCTTGGACGAGGCGGGCAGGTTCCCGCCCTCGCGGACGACGTCCTGGATGTTGTCGCCGTTCCGGACGCGGAGGGCGGCGGGCGCGGTGTCGGGCATGATGTGTCCTATTCCCCGTACAGGCCGAACTGGAAGATCGTCGAGCCGCACAGGATGGTGTCGCCAATGATCAGCTCCTGGAGCTGGATCGGCTGCGGGTTGGCGTTCATGTAGGTGCCGAGCTCGGAGCGGTTGATGATGATGAAGATCAGCTCACCCTCACGCATCAGGCAGCGGATCTCCGCGTGCACCGGCTCCATGTGGGGGTCGTCGAACTGGATCTCGCAGGCGGGGT
>JAUIEE010000597.1 GCA_030428965.1 bacterium
CGGCCAAGAACAGGAGCACGCCCACCTCGGGCACCCAGACCCCGAGCAGCTCCGGATCGGCCAGGAAGGCCTGCAGCGCGATGAGCCAAACGCTCCAGACGAACAGGCACAGCCACCCGACCGAGCGCGCGCGCTTCATCGGGAAACACTCACGCCGGAGGTGCGCACGAACAGGGTCCGCAGGTCGCGCGGATCCAGCTCGCTCTCGATGACCAAGATCTGGGGCTCGTCCCGGCGCGCCTCGACCGGCATCCAGCCTTCCCCCAGGAAGAACCCGCTGGCGAGTCCCGCATCCCCCGAACCGGTGAAGAAGCGCGCCCGTCTGCGGCCTTCCCCAGCGCGGTCCGAGAGGACCAGGTCCACCCGAGGCGTCCATCGAAAGGACAGGGAGCCATCGTCTTCTCGCCCCAGGGAAACCAGCCGTCCGAGAACCTGCGGCTGCTCCTCCCCCTCGATCCGGGCCAGGGCCGCCACGTGGAAACCGCGATCCCCCAGGAAGCTCACGTCGGAGGACCACGGGCTGGTCCGTAACACGCGCCCCACCAGGCGAGCTCCCAGGGCGGTCACCGCGGCTCCCCGCCGGATCCCGTGGGAGCTGCCCGCCCGAATCTTGGCCGTCTCGCGCCACGGGCTCGGATCTCCTCCCACCAGGAGCGAGGTCTTCAACCAGGCCTGATCCATCAGGATCGGCGGCACGGGGCGCCGCGCCGGCAGATCCATCGGGGGACACAGGATGACGACCTGGAACAACCCGTCGAGGTAGTCGAGCTCGGGCAGCACGCTCCAGCGCTCCCCCGCTTCCTCGGCTCGAATCTCACCGAGGCGCAGCCCCTGGGCCAGGTCCGCGTTGGATTGGGCGTCGGGAAACAGCTCGAACACGCGCGCCATTCCGGCGACGAGCTCGCGGTCGCTGGGGTTGTGAACCGCCAGACGGATCTGGCGATCGGTGCCCTGGGCGCCGCGCTCGTTCGGTTCGACGTCGATGCCGCCGACGGAGAGGTAGATCGGCTCCTCGCCGGGTCCGGGCTGCACCTGGGCTCCCACGTGGAAGCCGCGGGCCGTGACCAGCTCGACGATCGCTTCCGAGCGGCCATCTGTGTCTTCGGGATGCACCTCGACCACCCGGCCGACGTAGTCGTTCCCCAGGGCGACCGGCAGACCCTCCTCGACGCCACGCGCATCGTTCAGCCGTACGACCAATCGATCGCGGTGGCCTTCCTCGCGACCGATGACCTCGGCCGCCACCAGCCTGCGCCCTTCCCGCAAGCGCGCCTCCGACGGTTCGGCGAAACGCCGCAGGTCCGCCAGGAGCTCGAGGTTCTCCTCCAGCTCTTCGGAGGCGTTGCGGGCCAGCTCTCGCTCGCGGGCGATGGCGCGCGGGGCACGCAGCACGCCCAGGGGCGAAGCCAACTCCGCCATCCAGCGCCCCGGAGCCGCCAGCTGCCCGAACAGAGCATCGACGGACGGCACCGGACGCATGGCCAGAAAGCAAAGCCCGAGCCAGGCAAAGAGCCAAAGGGTGCTATATCGAGGCTGTTTCACGGTCCGTACGGGGAACGAGACCGATTCTTCCTGGGCCAACGGGACGTTGCAAGCGAAGGAAGGCCCGAGAGGTTCGAGGGCCCCCCGGATCAGGCGTCGTCTTCGGCGGAGAGCACCCGCGAGAAGATGTCGAGCTTGTCGAGGAAGACCCCCGTCCCGCGCGCCACCGCCGTCAAGGGCTCCTCCGCCACGCGGGCCGGGACCCCGAGGAAGTCGGACACGGCCGCGGCGATGCCGTACAGGAGCGCTCCACCGCCGACGATCAAGCAGCCCGAATCGCACAGGTCGGCCGAGATCTCGGGCGGCGCTTCTTCCAGCACCTGTCGGATGGCCTCGCAGATCTGACGCACCGGGTGACTCAGGGCCTCTCGGATCTCGACCGAGGTGATCGTGGCACGACTGGGCAGACCGGTCACGGTGTCGCGTCCCTTGACCTCCATGGAGAGCTCTTGCTCGAGCGGCCAGGCCGATCCCAGGGTCAGCTTGATGCGCTCGGCCGTCTGCTCCCCGATCAACAGGTTGTGATGCCGACGCAGGTGCGAGGAGATGGCCTCGTCCATCTCGTCCCCGGCCACGCGCAAGGACGTCGCCACGACCGATCCGGCCAGGGCGAG
>JAUIEE010000598.1 GCA_030428965.1 bacterium
GGTCCCGTGGACCTGGTCTTCGAGATCGAGCGACGCGTGGAGGTGCCCCTCGTCCTGGGTTTTCCGTCGGGCGTCGAGCCCATGCGCCTCGAGGCTTGGTTCCTGGGCGAAGGGGGCCAGGTAGAGCAAGTCGATCTTCGCGTCAGGGAAGACGTCGCTCCCATCGGGATCAACCTTCCGGAAGGGCACTATCAGGTTCTCGTCCACTCGGGCCCGATCGAGATGCGCTGTGAGGACAGTTTCGTGTTCCTGGGCGAGCTGACCGTCGACGCTCGGGATCCCAGGCCCCTGGATGTGAAGCTCGTACCGGCCGCGACGATCGAGGGAGAGCTGCTCGACGCCCAGGGGGAGCCCATGGCCGATCGTCACGTCTCGGCGACCTTCGGACCCTGGTTCCGGCAGAGGGCGAGCCGATTCCCCTTCCGGGCGCCGACCGACGAACTGGGCCGCTTTCGTCTCTGTGGGTTGCCGCCCGGGGAGGAAGTCACCTTCTGGAACGGCACCCGGCACGTTGCGGGCGATCCCTACAGCGTCGAGTGGGTGACCCTCGAGGCGGAAGACTTCTACTAGCCGACCCTGTTCGATTGGGGATCCTGCCCAGGGTGGCCGCCTGCTTTCGGCCTCATCTGGCCGTTGTCGGGAACGCGCGACGTCGTCCGAGTCTTGCGAGCGAAGGAACGTCGGGAGGATTCGAAGTCGAACCTCCCGCTACGGCGGGTTAGAGCGCTTCGAGAGCTCGTTCGAAGACGGAGAGAAGCAGGTCGGCATCCTTGGGGCCAAATGTCATCGGGGGCTTGATCTTGAGCACGTTGGCGTGGGGACCGTCCGCGCTCAGCAGCACGCCGGTCTCGCGGGCTGTTTCGATCGCCCGGGCGAGGAGACGGCCCGCCGGCAACCGCGTCTCTCGATCATGGACGAGGTCGACGCCCAGGTAGAGGCCCTGGCCGCGCACGTCCCCCAGGATCGGGTGTCTCTCCGCCATGTCCTGGAACCCGCTCATCAGTCGCTGACCGACCTCGTGGGCGTTCTCCAGCAGGTGTTCCTGTTCGATCACGTCGAGGACGGCCATGCCGATGGCGCAGGAGACCGGGTTTCCTCCAAACGTGCTGAAGAACTCCATGCCGTTGTCGAAGGTCGCTGCAATCTCCGGCGTGGTGATGACCGCCGCCATGGGGTGGCCGTTGCCGATCGGCTTTCCGAGGGTCACGATGTCGGGCAACGCACCCTGGGCTTCGAAGGCCCACATGTGGGTTCCGACGCGGCCGAAGCCGATCTGGATCTCGTCGGCGATGGGGATGGCGCCCTGGGCGCGAGCGTGTTCGAAGGCCCAGCGCAGGTACCCGTCCGGGGGCACGATCTGGCCACCGCAGCCGATCAGGGGCTCGGCCAGGAAACCGGCGATGGGGCGAGCTCTCTCCTGGGCTCTGGAGAGCGCGTGCGCTACGCCGCTCGCGTACTTCTCGCCGGCTTCGGGGTCTTGCTCCCGATAGGGACCGCGGTAGGGATCCGGACAGGGCACCAGGTGCACCCAGTCCGGGGCCCCCCGGCCACCGGGGCCAGCGTGCTTGTAGTGGCTCAGGTCGACGAGAGCCGAAGTGTGTCCGTGGTAGCCGCCTTCCTGGACCAACATGTCGTGGCGACCGGTCGCCGCCCGGGCCAGCCGGAGGGCCAGCTCGTTGGCTTCGCTTCCCGAGTTCACCAGGAAGCACACGCTGAGCGGGTCGGGGAAGAGGGCGGTGAGACGTTCCGCGTAGCGCACGATCGTGTCGTGCAGGTAACGCGTGTTCGTGTTCAGCTTGGCGATCTGGGCCTGGGCCGCTGCGACCACGTGGGGGTGACAGTGTCCCACGTGGCACACGTTGTTCACGCAGTCGAGGTAGGCACGGCCCCCCTTGTCGAACAGGTACTGACCGCGGCCCTGCACGATCTCGATCGGCTGATCGTAGGAGAGGCTCAGGGCGCTTCCCAGGTGCTCCTGGCGCAGGATCAGGACGGTTTCACGGGGCAGGCTCTTCTCCTCGAAGGTCGCCAGGCCCAGGAAGCGGCGCAGCCGGGTGACGAGCTGGCTGGCGTTGCGGGAGGCGAGGTGATCGAGCGCCCGCCAGGCTGGCACGGCGCTGATGCGGATGTACTCGTTCTCCGGATCGACCCGAGCG
>JAUIEE010000130.1 GCA_030428965.1 bacterium
GCAGACCCAGGACGCCCGGGCCTGGCACCTCTTGGCTCGGGCCCTGAAAGCCGACAAGCGTCCCCAGGACTACGGTCTGGCGGGGCCCGGCAAGTCGAAATCCGCCCGAGAATCATGAGTGAAATCCTGGCACCCGAGCTGACCTGGACGGGGCAGCGTTTCGAGAGCGACGTCGCGGTCGAGGTCGACGACCGTGGACGCATCGTGGGCGTGGGACCGCGCGACATGCGTCCCGTGCGCCCGCTGGAGAACCGCGCGCTCCTGCCGGGCTTCGTGAACGCCCACAGCCACGCCTTCCAGCGCGCCTTGCGCGGGAGGGGCGAGCGCTTCCCGAGCGGAGAAGGAAGCTTCTGGACCTGGCGCGAGGCCATGTACGAGCTGGTCGGCTCCATGGACGCCGATCGACTCTTCGATCACTGTCGCCAGGCTTTTGGCGAGATGCTTCGGGCAGGCATCACCTCCGTCGGCGAGTTCCACTACCTGCACCACGAAGCCTCGGGGCGCGGCTACGCCCTCGACCAGGTCGTGCTCGAGGCGGCGCGGGAGGTCGGCATTCGTCTGGCGCTCCTGAACACCTACTACCGAACGGGAGGTGTCCAGCGCCCGGTGACCCCGGCCCAGAAGCGCTTCGAGACCGTCTCCCCGGAGGCCTACTGGGAGCGTATGGACGCCCTGCAAGGGAGCCTCGATCCCGACAGCCAGTCCCTCGGCGCCGTGGTGCACAGCATCCGCGCCGCGGACCTGGACGAGATTCGCGCGCTGCACGCCGAGGCCCGAGCCCGGGGCCTCGTCTTCCACATGCACGTGGAGGAACAGCAGCAGGAAGTGCTCGACTGCAAGCAGGCCTACGGCAAGGCTCCCATGGCGCTGTTCCTGGAGCAGCTCGAGATCGACGAGGGTTTCACCGCGGTGCACTGCACCTTCACCGACAAGGAGGACCTGGCGGCCTTCGTCTCACGGGGGGGCATCGTCTGCCTGTGTCCCCTGACCGAGGCCAACCTGGCCGACGGCGTGGCCGACCTGCCGCGCATCCTGGCCGGACGGGGCCGAGTGAGCCTGGGCACGGACTCGAACGCGCGCATCTCCATGCTCGAGGAGGTGCGCTGGCTGGAGTACGTGCAGCGGCTGCGGCGGGGCAAACGAGGCGTCGTGCGCGACGCCCAGGGCCGCATCGGCCCGAACCTCTTGCGCTGCGCGACGGAACACGGAGCCCGCTCCCTGGGGATCGAGGCGGGAGCGATCTCACCCGGCGCCTGGGCGGACTTCGTCACGATCGATCTCGAATCGCCGCAGCTCGAAGGCTTTCACTCGGACACCCTGCTCGAGTCCCTCTTCCTGGGTGCAGGTCGCGAGTCCCTGGCCGAGGTTTGCGTCGGAGGCCGTTGGCGCGATCTCCGGGAACCGGTTTCGTGAGAACGGAAGGCGATGAGCTCACCCTCGCGGGGATTCGCGTGGGCGGGCACTCGATCGGCGGTCTCGAGACCTTCCTCGACCTGCCCGACTTCAAGGTCGGCTTCGACGTCGGTCGCTGCCCTCCCTCGGCCGCCAGGCGCGAAACCCTGCTCTTCACCCACGCCCACATGGACCACATGGGTGGGGTTGCCTACCACGCGGCGACCCGGGCGCTCCAGGGCATGCGTCCCCCGACCTACGTCGTGCCCAGGGGCAACGTGGCGGACTTCGAGCGGCTGTTCGAGGTCTGGCGCAAGCTCGATCGATCGACGCTCGAACACCGGCTGATCCCGCTGGAGCCGGGTGAAGAATGGCGGCCGCGGCCGGACCTCTGCGTGCGGCCCTTTGCGAACGTGCACTCGGTGCGCGGGCAGGGCTATGCCCTCGTTGCCCTGCGCCACAAGCTCAAGCCCGAATTCGAAGGGATGTCCGGCCAGAAGCTGAAGGAGCTGCGCGGGGCCGGTACGGAGATCACCCAGGCCCACGAGAGCGTGGAGGTCGCCTTTTCGGGGGACACCCGCATCGAGTTGCTCGAGCGGCAGGAGCTGGCTCGAAAGGCGCGCCTGTTGATCCTGGAGGCGACCTTCCTGGACCGGCGCGTTTCCATCGAGCACGCGCGCTCCCGGGGGCACATTCACCTGGACGAGATCATCGCCCGGGCGGACCGTTTCGAGAACGAGGCGATCCTGCTGACGCACTTCTCCCCGCGCTACGGTCGCAGCGAGATCCTGCGCACCCTGGACGAGCGGCTGCCCGAGGACCTGCGCGCCCGGGTGACGCCCTTGCTGAACGGGTTCCGCTGAGCGCTGGGGCCGGGCGCCCGTTCTGCTACACTTGCGCTCCATGGTCCATCTCAACCGCATCTACACCCGCACGGGGGACGAGGGGCTCACGGGGCTCGGCGACGGGACCCGTCTACCCAAGCACGATGCGCGCATCGCGGCTTACGGGACGACCGACGAGCTGAACAGTGTCTTGGGGGTGGCCCTGGCCCAGGGGCAGATGGACGAAGACTGGAAGCAGATCCTGGGGCAGGTTCAGAACGACCTGTTCGACGTGGGGGCGGACCTGTGTCTGCCGAACACCGACGGGGACAAGCTGCGCATCGACGCGGGCTACGTCGATCGAGTCGAGAGCTGGATCGACCGCTTCAACGCGGACCTTCAGCCGTTGACCTCGTTCATCTTGCCCGGCGGCAGTCCCGGAGCCGCCTGGCTGCACGTGGCGCGCACCGTCTGTCGTCGGGCCGAACGTCTCGTGTGTGAGCTTGCGGGGCGCGAGGGAGAGCCGGTCAATCCGGAGGTCCTTCGTTACCTCAACCGGCTGTCGGACTTCCTCTTCGTCGCCGCGCGGGTCCTGAACGGTGGCGGGCGGAAGGACGTCCTGTGGCGACCGGGCGCCTCGCGCGAATCCTCCTGAGGAGTCCTGGGGTGTCGCAGCTCGATCTCGCCTACGAAACGCCGCCGCAATGGGCCGCCGAGGTCCTCGAGGACCCGAGGTCTCTCCTGTGCGACCATGCCTACTGCGAGCTCGGGGCGGCCTCCTCGGCCCAGGGCCTGATCGCGCGCTACCCTTCACGTTCGAAGCTGGTCGAGCGGATGGGGGCCCTGGCCGTGGAGGAGATGCGTCATTTCCGACAGGTCCATCGCCTCCTGGTCAAGCTGGGCGGCGAGCTGTCCCCCGTGCGCTCGAATCCCTACGTGGAAGGGCTCCTGGCCCGCGGGCGCCGTGGCGGCGAAGAACGCCTGCTCGATCGTCTCCTGGTGAGCGCCTTGATCGAGCGCCGTAGCCTCGAGCGCTTCGAACTCCTGGCCGACCGGGCCCCGGGCGAGGTCGGCGCTCTCTATCGGGAGCTCGGACCGTCCGAGCGCGGGCACGGGATCTTGTTTCGAGACCTGGCCGTCGACGCGTTCGGCGAAGACGAGGTTGCAGCTCGGCTGGCGGAGCTCCAGGCCGTCGAGGGAGCGCTGGTCGCTTCCCTGGACTTCGCGGTCGCCATCCATTCGGGACCTCCGCTCCCGGTGAGCTCGGGCACGGCCCCTGGGAACCAGGCATGAAATCCGAGGACTACACAGCGCCCGCTTGGGTGGCCAAGCGCCCCTGGCTGGCTCGTCCCCACCGCTTCCTGGCCCGCGATCTGTGGCGCCTGGAAAGCTCGAGCCTGCCGACCTTCACCTCGTTCTTCGTGCGCACCCTGCGCGTCACGCTCCTGGCCGTGCGCGGTTTCGTGCACGACAAGTGCATGATGCGGGCGGCGGCCCTGACCTACCTGACCGTCTTCTCGATGGTGCCCCTCCTGGCCTTTGGCTTCGCCCTGGCCAAGGGCTTCGGAGCCGCCGAGTACCTCGAGGACCGGGTCATCCTGCCCTTCCTGGACCAGGCCTTTCCCGTGGCCGCTGAGGCCGAGGGCTCCGACTCCGCCTCCGCCCGGCTGAGGGAGGCCTCGACCGAGATCTTCGAGCTGGTGGACAACACTGACCTGAAAGGGCTCGGCGTGTTCGGGCTGGTCTTCCTGCTCTACTCGGTGGTCAAGCTCCTGGGCGCCGTGGAAACCTCCATGAACGAGGTTTGGGGCGTCAAGGGAACGCGCTCCCTGGGCAGGCGCGTCTCCAACTACATCGCCCTCGTGGTGATGACGCCGATCATCCTGGTGACCGGGGCCGGCGTGGCCGCGCTCTTTCAGGAAGGCGGGAGTCGCCTGGAGGGAATCGGCGCCTTCCAGGGAATCCAATCCCTGTTCCTCAAGCTCCTCCCGGTCCTGGTCGTCTGGCTGGGGATGACCTACCTGTATCTCACGTTGCCCAACACGCGGGTGAAGCTGTCCTCGGCGGTGCTCGGGGGAATCGTGGCCGGCAGCCTGTGGCAACTGGCCCAGATCTCCCACGTCAAGCTGCAGGTCGGGATGGCGAACTTCAACGCGATCTACGCGGGCTTCGCCGTGCTGCCGATCTTCCTCCTTTGGATCTACCTCAACTGGATGACCCTCTTCTTGGGCATCGAGGTCACCTTCGCCCACCAGAACGAGTCGCGCTTCGAGGACATCGCGCGCATGGGACCGGTGGACCAGTCCTATCGGGAGTCCCTCGCCCTGCGTCTGTGCGGTCGCATCGCCCACGCCTTCCTCGAGGGGGAGGCCGCGCCGACCCCCGCGGGTCTGGCCGAGGAACTCGGTCTGGCTCCACGCTCGGTGGCGGGTGTGCTCGACGAGCTGGCCCTGCGGGGCCTTCTCGTGCGCGCGGACGAGGACTTCGACGGAGGCTACCTGCCGGCCCGCTCGCCCCAGGACATCCGGCTCCTGGACCTGGTCCTGGCCCTTCGCCGCGGGCAGGCGAGTCAGTCCCCTCCAGTGCGCAGCTCGATGGACGAAAGGGCCGATCGCGCGCTGGAATCCTTCGAGCAGCTCCTGAGCGACTCCGAGGCCAACGTGACCCTGCGGGACTTCGCCCTACGCTCGAGCGAGGGTTTCTTGGCGGAGGGGTCGCTACGGCCGGCCGTGGCCGCGGAGAGCCGACTCTCCGACCGCAGCGTGGAAACGCGCTAGCCGCGCTCAGTTCGCGAGCGCGTTCGCCGCGACCGAGCGAACGATGGGGTCAGGATCCTCCCGCGACAGGGCCTCGAGGGCCAGGCGTCCTTCCGGGCTGCTCGCGTGTTGAGCGGCCAACAGGCGGGTGGCTTCGCGCCTCAGTCCGGGGTGCGGGCTCTTGAGCTCGGGCAGAACGAGGGCGCTCTCCAGGGGCTCTTGCAGCAGTCGCGCGGCCCACAGCGCGGCCATGCGGACGCCGGGATCCTCGTCCCTGCCCAGGATCAACATCGCTTCGGGGAACTTGAGGTCCTCGAGGCCCTTCGGTCGCTTGAGGGCGGTCTGGACCACGCTCTCGCGACGTACGAGGGGATCTTCGTCCAGAGCGGCCTCCACGTCGTTGCGCCGCGTGTAGCCGCGGCGGGGAATGATGGGGGTGCGACTCTCGGACTCGGGATAGAGCCGCTCTCCGTAGTCGAAGGGGTTCTGCAGAATGCCGAGCTCGGGCTGGTAGCTCCACAGACGGTCGTCGATCCACACGGACTCCGCTCGGCAGACGACCGGCCGCCCCTGGGTGGGGGCCGGTTCTCCGGCCCGGTAGTCCGCGGCCATCAGTCCCGCGCCCGAGTCGATCCAGAAGCGCCAGCGCAGCTCGGGATCCAGCGACGAGCGCCAGGTATCGCGGCTCAACTCCTCCCAGGTGCCCCGGGGTGAAGGAGCCTCACGGTCGAGCAGAGCCTCGATGCGGGCTTCGAACGAGGCCCGCAGATCCGTGTAGGCCTGCCCCGTGGCCGGGCCCGTGAACCCGGTGTGGATGGCATCCAGGGTTCCGTCCGACGCGAAGAAGAGGGTGGTCGGGTACGAGCGCAGGCGGTCGACGAAGGGAAAGGCGAGGCTGGCCTTGTTCTTGTCGGCCAGGCCCGCGAGCAGGATGGGGTAGGGGAGGCCGAAGCGCTCGGCGTAGATCTTCAGCTGCTTCGCGTCCCGGTCGAAGTTTCCGGTGAGCTCGAAGGCCAGGGCGGTGATGGAGAGACCGCGCCCGGCGTAGCGCTCGTGGAGCTCGACCAGGTAGGAGGTGAGGTCGTGGCAGTTGGGGCACCAGGAGCCGAACAGGACGACCAGGGAGACCTTGCCGGCGACCAGGTCCGCGAGGGCCTGGGGTCGGCCGTCCACGTCGGACAGGACGAAGTCCGCGATGTTCGCCCGCTCGTTGCGCACGGTCTGCTCGAAGGCGTTCGGCAGCTCGACCTCGTCGTTGCGGCGCGCGGTCCAGGTCTCGTGCCAGCTGTCCCGGGACCAGAAGTCCCCCTCGAGGGAGCCGTCGGGCTTGCGTCGGGCGTCGAACAGGAAGGCGTGGGCCCCGTCGAAGCAGGACAGCTGCAGGCGGTCGTCGCTGAAGCTGCCGGCCAGGTAGCGGTAGTCTCCCGTGGTCGTGAGGAAGGTGCCTTGCACCGTTCCGTCGGAGAGGTTCTCGAAGATCGCGACGGCCGGGTCGGAGCTCTTCTGGAAGTCCACCTCCCAGCGGCCTTGGATGGCGGTTCCGTCCGACGCGGCGCTGTCGGCGAAGCGTCCCTCGAGCCCGCGCGTGGCGCGGAAAGGGATGCGCGTCACGCTCTCGGGGCCGGAGGTCTTCTTCCAGAGGCCGGCCAGCTCGCCGTTCGGCTGGAGCTTGGCCACGATGCGCGAGTCGTAGTGGGCGATGTTCAAGATCAGCTCACGACCGTCCCAGCGCGTGCGCGGGACCGCGATGCGCTCGGTGCCGTTGATCAGCACCCCGGTCCACTTCGAGCCCCTGCGCTCGAGCTCGAGGCCGAAGGGAATCTCTCCCCCCGGGCAGTGCAGGCTGGCTCTCCAGGTCAGGACCTCGTCCGGCTCCGCCGCCAGGGGCAGGGTCAGAATCAAGGGGGCGAACAGGCGCAGCATCCGAATGGGCATGGGAGGTCTCGTGGATTGCCGTTGGGGAGGAGCGAAACTGCCGGGCACAATAGCAGTCATGGACCCCTTGGCCCGTCAAGTCCATGTCACAGGTCGCGTGCAGGGCGTGGCCTTTCGCTGGCACACGGTCGAAGTGGCCCGTTCCCTGGGGGTCGATGGGTGGGTCCGCAACCTGGACGACGGCCGGGTGGAGGCCTGGATCGAAGGCCCATCGGAGCAGGTGGAGAAGATGCTCGAGTGGCTGGGCACGGGCCCCCCGGCAGCCCGGGTCGACGGGATCGAAAGCCGTGACCGTGAGCCGGCCCGGCACACGAGTTTCGAGGTTCGCTAGTGGAGAGAAGTACGGAGCCGCAGCAGTTCGCTACCTCCTCGAACCCGGGGATCGCAGAGTGACGGGGACCGGGTCGAGGAGGTAGCGAACTGCTGCGGCTCCGTACTTCCGCTACGCCTGATCCGGCGGAAGGCTGGCGTGGGCGCCGTCGCAGTAGGGCGGGTTCGCGCTGCGCTTGCAGGTGCACCAGGCCAGCTTGGACTCCTCGCTGAGCTCCACACGCGTGGGCTCGAACGGCGTGCCCTGGTGGGAGCCGTCGCAGAAGGGTTGGTTGGCCGAGCGGCCACAGCTGCACCACCAGTACTCGCCGGGTTCGAACTTACCGACGGCGGGGAGGCGCTGGGGGATCGGACGATCGTCGTTCATGGTTCTGGGCTCTGGCTGGGAAGGTTGCGGAGGCCGTTCGGTGAATGTACGAAATCGGGTCAGCCCCTGGGCCTGATTTCGGGGGCTGCTACCCTCGCCCAGCATGAGCCTTCAAACTCCCCTGGGACTCCTTGGCCTCTTGACCCTGTGCGCCGCTCCTCTCCCGGCCCAGCAGCGCTACGTGTGGAAGGAAGAGAGCTTCCTGCCGGATCTGCGGCTGCCCACGATCGACGGAAGCGAGACGATCTCCCTGTCCGACTTCCGCGGCACCAAGCTGCTCCTGATCGAGTTCGCCTCCTGGTGAGCAGGTTGTCGCATCGAAGTGCCGGTCTGGCACGAGTTGACCAAGCCTTGGCGCGAGAGCGGCGAGCTCGTGATGGTGGGCATCACCCAGGAGCAGCATCCCGAGCGTTGCCAGCTGTTTGCCCAGTGGAAGGAGTTCGACTGGCCCATCCTCTGGGACCCCTTCAACCTGACCGGTTCGATGCTCGTGCCGATTGCAGTGGCCGTGGACGAGCACGGCGTCGTCCGCAAGGTGCGGCCGAGCCAGACGGACTTCGAGGCTTCCTTTCTGGCCGTGGACTACCCCGCGCCCGAAGGGACCCTTCCGCCCTCCGCACCTCTCGAAGATCGGCTGGTCGAGCTCTCGGGGCTGCCCCGGGACGATGGACGCAGGCCCTGGCTGCGGGCGCTCGGGGACCTGCTCTGGCGCCGCCTCGAGGACCCGACCGATGCGATCCTGGCGATCGAGTCCGCTTCCTGGGAGAGCCCCGAGGACGGGAAGCTGGCCTTCCGGGCCGGGGTCGCGCGCCGCATGCTCTACGACTCGGCCAGGACGAGCCCCGAGGATTTTCAGGCCTCCCTGGACCACTGGGCCCGGGCCCTCGACCTGGAACCCAACCAGTACATCTGGCGCCGCAGGATCCAGCAGTACGGGCCGCGCCAGGACAAGCCCTACCCCTTCTACGACTGGGTGGAGCAGGCCCGCTCCAGCGTTCGGGAGCGAGGCCTCGTGCCCGTCGAGCTGGGGATGCCCCTCACGCCGGCGGAGCTGGCCCGGCCGCGGTCGGAGTTCACCGATCCTGTGGCGGTGGAGGAGCCGGACCCCGACGGGAAGATCGATCGGGACGAGGGCTTGATCGAGATCGAGTCCGCGGTCGCCTTCGCCCCGGGGCCTTCCTCCCTGGCGACGGTACACCTGACGTTTCGGCCCGACGCGCGTGACCAGGCCCACTGGAACAACGAAGTCGAGCCGCTGGTCCTTTGGATCGACGCGGCCAGCTTGCCCGAGGGCTGGCGCGTGGAGTCGAGCTGGATCGAGACGAAGATGCCCTCCGCCGCCTTGAGCGAGGAGCTGCGTAGCACCTCCTTCGACCTGCAGCTCGCCGGCGATGCCCGCCAGGGCTCGGTGCGCGGCTACGCCCTGTACTACGTGTGCGAGGGCGAGTCAGGGACCTGTCTCTACCTGCGCCAGGACTTCGAGGTCCCGGTCGCCGCACGCCGCTAGGCGGACTGCTTCATCTCCCGCAGCAGGCGATCCGCCCGTTGATCGGCCTTGTGGCTGTTGACGACCAGGCAGGCGTGGATCGCTCCGGGCACCCAGAAGAACAGGGTCAGAAACAGGTTCAAGAGAGCCTGCAGGGGCTTTCCGCACAGGAGCACGGCCAGGGGCGGGACGAGGATGGCGAGAAGGAATCTCATGGTCGGTACGCGGGCATTGGGACTCCCGGGCTTTACGCCCGGGGGCCAGGATCATTCAAGGGGGAATCGCCCCTTACCAGCCGAGGTAGTCTTGGATCAGCCAATTCGCAGGTAGGGCCTCGGCCCCTTCGACCACCTCCAGGAGTGCCCCCTCGTCGTCGAGGTGGTTCGTCAGGAGCTCAGCCAGCAAGCCGGGGAAGGCCCCATCCATTTCTTGGATCTTTGCGATGGCCTCTTGCACTCCTTCCGGGTCTTTTCCGCCACGGATCTTCTTGGGCAGCGGCTTGAGGGCCGAGAGGGCCTTCTTCCAGGCGCTGGTGTTGCCGCCCTTGAGGTGCTTCTTGAGGGCTCGATCGGTCTTCTTGTCCAGCTTGACGCCGACCAGCCCCGCCCAGTCGACCAGCACGTCCAGGGCTGGCTCCCGCCCCTCCTGGGCCAGGTCTTCCGCCGTCCGGAGGATCGATTGGAGCCGACCCTCGAGGTCGGCCAGCCGTCGCTGGGCCTCCATGATGTCGGTGTGGATCTTCCAGTCGTAGTCCTGGGCTTCCTGGAGGAAGGGCAGGGCCGTGGCCAGGTCGCCGTCCGACATGGCGGGCAGGGCGGTCACGTTCCACTTCTCGCGCCACGAGACGACCTCACGCAGCTTGCGCCGTTCGAGCAGGTCGTCGAGCGGAGCCTTGAGGTAGCTCTCGGCGTCCGGGTCCCAGGGCTCGCCAACGCGGAAGCCGGGGTCGCCTTCCCAGGCCACGGTGTAGTCCACGTCGAGCAAGAGGACGCGGGGGAGGTTGAAGCGCTTGATGGCGTACTGGTCGTGGGTGAAGCCGACGTTCTCCGCGATGACCTCGTCGATGCCCACCGTGCCCGGGAAGGGGTGGCTCGCCAGGTAGTCCTCCATGCGATCTCCGTCCCAGCCCTCGGCGATGCACAGGATCTCCAGGCCGTAGTCCCCGTACTCGCGCTTCAGCTTCGTGAGCCATCCGTCCAGGGGCACGAGGTCGTTCTGGTTGATGCTCCACAGCACGAGCAGCTGCGGAGCCAGCCCGACTTCCTGCCAGCTCTTGCGCTCGCCCTGGATCCACTCGGAGACCTTGGGGAAGGGGGGCGTCATGCCCAGCCAGCTCCCGCCGCGGCTCTCGCCGGCGGGGGCGAAGGCCTCCATCCGGATCTCCCGCTCGATCTCGGCCCCGCGGTCCTGGTCCGGCCGTGCCAGGTAGCGCACGTTGCGGAAGCGCATGTCGCCCTTGCCGACCAGGATGCCCAGCCGGCCGCGCAGGACGTTCAGGTTGGGGTACTGCTTGCTGGTCACGAACTCTCCGTTGCACCACACGTCCACGTTGCGGCCGGTCACGTCGACGCGGAGCCGGTTCCAGGTGCGCGTGTGGCGCTCTTCCGTGGCGGGATTCTCGACCGGACTGTGGGTCCAGGTCTTGAACTCGTCGCTGCCGAAGAAGGTCACCAGGTCCACGAAGCCCCCCTGTTCGATGCCTCCGGACACGCGGCCGGGGGGCAGGAACAGGACGGACTGGAAGTCGGTGCCCGTCTTCTGACCGAAGACGATGCCCCCGAAGTTGACCTTGCCGTGCTGGGCCTGGACCTCGGCCTCCAGGGAGAAGTCCCCCGAGGTGACCGTGTCGAGGGTCAAGAAGCGGAACTGGTAGTCCTCGGGGGAGTACTCGCCGAAGCTCGAGGCCAGGGTCTCGCCGACGGCCGTGAACACCCCATCGGCGGAGGCCGACCAGCCGTTCAGGTTCTCCTCGTTGTAGGCCAGCTTCCAGATGCTCAGGGTCTTGCCGGAGCGTCGGGTGGCTTCCTCGAAGTAGTCGAACATCCCCGGGTCGTTGAAGTCGTTCCCCGTGCGCCAGGACAGGTCGAGGGCCATCAGGTTGAGGCCGTCGGAGAGGTAACCCTGGACGACGCTCCCGTAGCTTGCGAGCAGCTCGTCGCGCACGGTCCGGAGGGTCTCGTGCTCGGGATCGATCTTGGAGAGCGTCTTGTCGAGGTTGGCGATGCGCCCTTCATCGGGAACCTCGGCCGCCTCGAGTACCTGGATAGCTCGCCGCAGGAGCTTCGCGGCCCGGTCCCGGTTCTTCTCCTCGACGAGCAGCTCACCGAAGTCGATCAGGAGGTCGGGATCCCGGGGGCTTTCGCGCAGGCCCTTCTCGAAGAACTCGATGGCGTCGGCGGTGTCTCCGCGCGTGATCGCGTGCTTGGCCCACGCGTGGAAGGGATACTCGACCTCGACGCGGCCGACCTGCTCGTCCCGCAGGTTCATCAGCCAGCGCTTCCAGACCTCGTCCACCTCGTCGACGGTGCGCGGCAGTTGCACCGCCGTGGTCATGCCCTTGGTGACGCTGGACGGGTTCTCCAGCACGACCTCTTCGAAGTTGCGCACCGCTCCCTTGCCCACGCGCCCGCCGGACTTGTTGACGAACTCCCGGAAGGCGGCGCGGTAGACGTAGCGCCCATCGGAGGTGTCCTGATAGTTGTAGAGGAAGTAGACCAGGCCCCAGGTCGGCGCGTACCAGGGCGGACCCCACTCGTATTCGTTCTCCAGCACGATGCGAAAGGTCGGGGCCTTGTCCGGGGTCTCGGTGGAGCCCGGCGGCAAACCATCGGTCACGTCCGCCATCCAGCCGGCTTCCATGCGCTTGACCAGGGGGAAGAGCCGGTGGTTGGCCGGCAGGTTCATCAGCACGGTGCCGTTGGGCAAGAGCTGGCAACCCTCGAAGAACGAGGCCAGGCCTTCGTTCAACCAGCCGGAAGCGTTCGTGGCCAGGGAGACGAACTGGTGAGCAGCCTCGTGGAACAGGACGCCGTTCATCGAGTCGTTCATGTAGGTCTCGACCGCACTTCCCGTGAAGTG
>JAUIEE010000131.1 GCA_030428965.1 bacterium
CGTCCCTCCGCGAGCCAGGTACCTCTTCAAGACGATGATGCGTCCGTATCCGAACCCAGGCGATCCGCGAGCCTCGAGCGGTTTCACCGTGATCGAGATGACCATCAGCATGGTCGTCGTCCTCCTGGCCCTGGGGGCGACCCTGGGTTCCCTGTCCACCTTCACCGCCCTCGGCGATTCGACACGGGAGACCCAGCTGGCCTACCTGGCGGCCCAGGAGGTCGTGGAACAGATGCAGGCGACCCCCTTCACCGAGGTCTTCGCCCGCTTCAACGAAGACCCCGGCGACGACCCGGTCGGAGCCCAGGGTTCCAGCTTCGACGTCGACAGGCTGAATCCCCAGGAAGGGGACGCCGATGGAAGCGTGGGACGCGTCCTCTTTCCGACCCCCGCCGGTGCTCCCGGGATCCTGAGGGAGAACGAGCTCCTGCCCGACTTCGGGCTGCCGCGTGACCTCAACGCGGACGGGGTCACCGACGGCGACGACCGGTCCGACGACTACGTCCTGCTCCCGGTCGTCGTTCGCGTCGAGTGGCGCGGACGCACGGGAAACCGCTTCATCGAACTCTCCACCGTGCTGACGGGTCGCTGAGCATGAAAGCCCGCAAGACAACCTCCCGCGAGGGCTTCACCCTGATCGAGATGCTCGTCTCGCTCACCCTCCTGGCCATCGTCATGGGCAGCGTGCTGTCGACCACCCAGCGCGGCTTCGCCATCTTCCGACGGAGCTCGGCCAACGGCGACCTCAACAGCCGCGCGGCGCGGGCCACGGATCGGTTGTCCCGGGAAGTGATCCAGGCCAGCGCGGCCAGCTTCAATCCGAACCTGGACACGCCCATCGGCCTTCCGACGGTCTGGAGCGAGAGCCTCGAGTTCCAGGACGCCGTCGGCTGGGCCGGCAACGCCCTGGTCCTCGACACCGCACGCCGCATCACCTGGCAGCGGGCGGCGGGGGAGCTCGACAACGGGTTGGATGACAACGGCGACGGACGGATCGACGAGGGGTTCGTTCAGCTCGTGCTCGACCCGGCCGGAGCGGATCCCCAGACGGTCACCCTGGCCCGCGGAGTCAGCGAGTACCTGGAAGGGGAGACGCCCAACGGACTCGACGACAACGGCAACGGGATGATCGACGAACGCGGGCTCGCCTTTCGCATGGACGGCCAGGTCCTGACCATCAGCCTGAGCCTGGAGAGCATCGGGCCGGCGGGCGAGCTCATGGTCCGAACACAAGAATCCACGATCCAGATCCGCAACTAGCCATGCCGAACCTCGGAAGATGCAACCTCGCCGGCAGGCGCTCGGGCGGCGCGTTGATCGCCTCGCTCCTGGTGCTCGTGCTCCTCTCCGGCATCGCAGCCGCCTCCTTCGCCGCCAGCCTGGCCCACAAGAAGGAGGTCCAGAGCGCGGCCAACCGCCTGCGCGCCCTCTACCTGGCGGAAGCCGCCGTCAGCGAGAGCCTGAACGAGATCGCCATCGCGCGCAGCCAGGCCAGGGACGTGGCGACAGCCCTCGGGAGCGAAGCGGCCCCCATGCGCCTCAAGCGCGGCCGCATGTGGTCCACCATTCAAGACAACGGGGACGACACCTACACCGTCCTCGCCTCCGGCTTCACGAACGGTACCGAGCGTCGCCTCCAGGCCACCGTGGCCCCGGTCGTCGAGGACGTCTTCGACCACGCCATCTTCGCAGGCAATAGCTCGGGAGACATCAACTACGAGATGCGCCTCTCCGGAGTCGGCGCGGAGGCGGATCTCGTCACGGGCGACATCTACTCCGGCAACGACGTCACACTCGACGACGATGCCGTCGTCGCGGGCGACATCTACGCCTCGGGAACCGTGACCGGGGCTTCCGGTCGGGGTGGGGTCTCCCGGCAGATTCCGGACATCGCCGGCATGAACTACGACGTCAACAACGACGTGGACGTCGCCGCCGCCTTCGCGGCAGGGGAGAGCTGGCAACCGAACGCCCTGGGCGGGTCGGCCTGGGAGCTGCCCGAAAGCGACCCTGCCCACATCTTCCGCAAGAATCCGGACGACCGCACCGACGAGACCAGCGGCACCGCCAAGGACGACTTCTTCCTGGAAGACCCGTACATGCCGGTCACGGACTTCACGGCCTGGAACGGCAAGGCCGGTCACACGATCTCGCTCTCCGGCACCATGGGCAAGCCGGGAAGCAGCGGCAACGAGAAGCTCTACTTCATCGACGGCAACCTCTGGGTCCACAACAAGCCCTTCGGTCGCCTGCGCTTCCTCAACAGCGGTCCCGGGGCCAAGGTGACCTTCGTCGTGCGGGGCAACGTGTACTTCTCCGACGACGTCCTGCTCAGCGACCCCCAGAACGACGGGCTCGCCTTCATCGCCATCAAGGACGAGAACGAGCCCGACAGCGGCAACGTCTACATGGGCGATCCCCGCTACGGAACCCTGGAGCGCATGCAGGCCTACCTGTACGCAGAGAACAACTTCTACGACTACAACCTGGACGAGAACGGGTCCGCCAGCGTCGAGCTCTACGGCAACATGACGGCAGGCAACCACGTCTCGATCGAGCGTGACTTCGTGAAGAGCGACGGGAGCATCGTGCACTCCAAGCTGACCGTCGATTTCGACGATCGCCTCAAGGAGGGAGAGATCGTCCTGCCCGGCCTGCCGCGCACCCCGGACCGGGGCACGGGCGGCTGGCGCGTGGTGCTGTGGGAGGAGGTTCCCATCGGGATCTGAGATGGCTTCTTCCTGGGCCCGAACGCTCGCATTCCTCCTGGCCGGCTCGGTCCCCAGCGCTTCCCTGGCGCGGGGCTACGAAACGACCGAAGCCAAGATCTTGACCCTCTTGCAACGGGAGGAGGATGCCTCGGTGGACCTCGAGTCCGCCGTCGTCGCCCTGGGGCCGGAGGCGACCAAGACTCTGTTCGAAGCCCTCGGCGGCCGACTCACGATCGCAGACGGCAGGACCCTTCGCCCCCGGGAACGCGAACAGCTGACGGCCTGCCTGCGCGCCTGGCCCGAGGGAGAGGTGGCGACCGCCTTGCTCGGCGCGGCCCGGGCACCCTCCACGCCGTCGCGACAGCTCCTGGCCCTGAGGTTGTTCGGGGACTTTGCCGGCTCGGACTCGCTCGAGGATTTCCTCGCCCTGCTGCAGGAGATTCCGAGGACCCAGCTACGCCACGCCTCGGTGCGCGAAGGTGTGCGCAAGAGCCTGGCCCGCATCCTGCGCCGCGATCGCGGAGGGTACGCCGTGTGCGGCCGCTGGCTCGCCAACCTGGATCGCGTCGAGCTCGAGATCCTGATGGAGGCCTGCAAGGAGAACGGTCACGGTGAGTCCTTGCCGATCCTGGAAGCCCTCCTGAAGGGAGACACGCCCCTCGTCACCCAGGCCCTGGACGCCCTCGGGCACCACGCCCCCTGGGATCCGTCCTTCGGGGAAGGACGCGCCGCCCAGGCCCTGAGCTTCTTCCTGGGCTCGGCGGACGCCGCGGTCCGCCGTCAGGCCGCCGTGTCCCTCGGGCGCCTGAGGGAGGCGGAGTACCTGCCCGAGCTCGTTCAGCTGCTCTCGGATCCAGAACCGCGCGTGCGGTCGGGCGCCCTTTGGTCCCTGCGAGAGGTCACCGGATTCCCGTGGGAGGAGGATCCCGAGCGCTGGCAGAACTGGCTGCGCCAAGAGGAAGTCTGGCTCGAGGACGAGGCCCCGGATCTGCTCTCGAATCTCGCGCGCTCGGACCGGGCCCGCTCGATCGAGGCCCTGCGGATTCTCTCCGCCCACCGGGGCATGCAACGCTACCTGTCCGAAGACCTCTGCCGACTCCTCGAACACGACGACCCTCTCATCGTGGCGCGGACCAGCGACACGTTGAGCCGGCTGGACGATCGCTGTGCGGTCCCCACCTGGATCGGGCTCCTGGAGGACCCGCGCGAACAGGTGCGCGACGCGGCCCTTCGCAGCCTGCGTGCGGTGACCCGGGAGACCTTCGGCGATCGTCCGGAAGACTGGCGCAACTGGCTCCAGCGGCTCTAGTCCGGGGGCCGTTCGCCGCCGTACCCCAGCGCCTCCAGCAAGCGCAGCTCCTCGGGATCCAGGCTCAGCTCGCTCCCCGACGTTCTCGCTCGCCGGCGGGCTTCGAGCTGCTCCTGCAACCTGCGCACGTCCGCGGAAGCCTCCGCGGCCAGATTCTCCTGTTCCCCCGGGTCCTCGCGCAGTCGGTAGTACTCGGGCTGCGGGGAGCCCTGACGGAAGATGAGTTTCTCTCCCCCTGTCCGCAGGGCGGTCAGCGGCTCGCCCCAGAAGTTTCCGTGGGAGAGGACGGGCCGTCCCTCCTCTCGGTACGCCAGGTCCAAGAACGGCACCAGGCTACGGCCCTGGGCCCCGGGCAGCAGGGGAACCCCGAGCAGCTCGCACAGGGTCGGGACCAGGTCCACGTGACGCACGGTCGAAGGGACACGTGTCGCTTCTCGACCGGGAACCGAGAGGATCAGCGGGACATGCAGCAGCTCTTCGTAGAGCGTGTGACCGTGCTCGTAGTCCCCGTGGTCCAAGAACTCCTCTCCGTGGTCCGAGGTGAACACGATCACCGTGCTCTCCTCCAGCCCTTCCCCGCTCAGCCCCTCGAGCAGACGGCCGAACTCCGCGTCCACGAAGGCGACCTCGCCGTCGTAGAGTTTCTCGGCCCGGCGCAGGGTCGCCTCATCGGGGACGATCCCCGCGCGTCGCGCCAACACGATCGCCTCCCGTGAGTCCAGGCCCAGCCGACTCTGCTCGGCGTCCCTGGGATCCGCGAACCTGCGACGGTAGGGCTGGGGCGGCTCGTACAGCGCATGGGGATCGAAGTAGTGCACGAGGAGAAAGAAGGGCTCGTCCCGATCTCGCTCCCGCAACCACTCGAGGGCGCGATCGGTCGTTCTTCCCGCCGGCCGCAGGAGACGGTTCGAGTTCTCGTGGCGCTCGTCGCACTCCTCGAACCCCCGGGCCAGGCCGTAGCGCTGTCCGAGGAAGGGAACGTTGACGATGGCCGCGGTTCGATAGCCTTGGCTCACCAGGTGCTCGGCCAGGGTGGGGACGTCGTTCCCCAGGGCCCGGAAACTGCCGAGACGCCCTCCGGCCCCGTGCTGCTCCGGATGGCGTCCGGTCAAGATCGACGCCACCGAGGGCAACGTCCAGGGAGCGTGCGCCGAGGCGTCCAGGAAGGTCGTCGAGCCCGCGGCCCATCGATCGATCTCCGGGGTGAGCCCATCGCGATGGCCGTACACGCCCAGGCGATCGGCGCGCAGGGTGTCCACCACGACCAGGAGGACGTTCTCGGGCCGCTCGGAGGGCGCGGGGCTGCACCCCAAGAGACTGACGAGACCGAGCCATCGAGTCCAAGCTGCCATGGGGGAGAGGTTAGCCCAACGATGCATGGCACAGGCCGCCCGTCTGGGGTTAGCTTGCCGGCATGCCCGATCCCCGGGGAACGTCCGCGGCGCTGGTCGACGAGTTGGCTCGACTCGTTCTCCCGCGCTTCCTGAACGAGCTGGACCGGCGTCGTTCGCGCTACGAAGACGCCTTGGAAGCCGTGCATAGCTCCGACGCGGAGGTCTGGCAACAGCTCGAAGAGCTCGACGGCCGCTCCGCGGCGCCGGACCCCAAGGCCTGGGTGGTGGGATTCCTGGCTCGGGCGCGGGGCTGCGACGTGCTGCGCGGACGCCACGAGCCGAACGCCTGGCGATCGTTGGTGGAGCTCCTGGAACCGCACCTGGCGGAACGCGGGGTAGCCCTGTCACCCGCGAGCGCCGAGCTCCCCACGGTCAGCGCCCGGGTCCCCCGGGATGCGCTGATCCTCTTGAGCCTGGTCTTCTGGTGGGTTGGCCGGGGGAGAGAGCGGGGCGAAGCCTTGGGATGGAGCCTGAGTCGCGGGGATCTTCAGGCTCGTCTGGACGTCCACGGCAAGTTGCCCCCGGCCTTCGAGCGGCCCGACGTCGCGCAGCTTTCGCTGCTCGAACGGAGCTCGGGCCTGCGGCTGGAATTCCCGGCGGCGTGGCTCGCAGCGGCCGCGCCCTCCGCCTGAGGGAGCGGCCGCCGACTAGGAGCACGGGCCTAAGGGAACGTGGTCGTGCTCGTCCCAAGCAGATCCGGCCCGGAGAAGGGCACCACCTGGATCGCCAGGTCCCCGACGACTCCGGAGTGGTTCGTGTACGTACGCACGCCAACCCCTTCGCTGTCGAAGACGAGCACCCCGGTCTCGTCCAGCATGAGGGTCGCCAGGTCCATGCCCGTGAAGAGCGGGGCGATCGCGTTGGGGGGGAACACCCGGCGCTCTTCGGGGTCGTAGAGGCTCGACGGCCCGAAGTAGACGAAGGCCGCCTGATTCGGCGGCCCACCGGTCACGCGCAGGTCGAAAGGCCCGACTCCCTGGGTCCCCGGACCGCCCACCGAAGCCACGGGTCGTCGCGGACGAACCTCGAAGCGTCCGACCGAATCGAAGAAGTTCGTCGTGGTGTAGCGTAGGCAGCCGCCTCGCGCCGGCTGGAACGCCCGGAACCAGGCCTCCCCGTCCCCCTCGATGAACTCGAGGTTCGAGATGTTGCGACCCGGCTGTCCCTGCACGACGATCTCCGAGTCCGCCGGTCCCGTTTCGACCCGACGGATCTGGCTCACGACCAGGCCGAAGTTGTTCTCGGCCAGGTAGAGCTCGCCCAGAACGCTATCGAACTCCAGGCTCGTGGCCCCGTCGAAACCGCTGGCCACGACCTGGGCATCCCCGAGGCCGAGCGGGAGCGTTCCCGACGCCAGGAGAGCGGCCGACCAGGAAACGACCGCGGAGCTGCCGGCGGGAGCCGGGAACAGGGCCGAGGAGGTCCCGTACAGCAGGTCCCCCGCGGCGCTGACGGCCACCGGACCGGAGGCGCCGGGGACTTCCGCCAGGAGAACGGAAAGCTTGGTCTCCAGGTCCAGGCGCCAGATGCGGTTGTCGCAGCCGAAGCAGGGGGAAGCGCTCACGATCAACCGCTCGTCCGACTCGAAGGCCGCGTCGAAGTTGAATCCGAGGTTCGCGACCCATTCCAGCTCACCGCTGGCCAGGTCGAATTGCCAGATGTCGCCGTTCGAGTTCTCCCCGACGACGATCACCCCGGCGGCCTCGTTCACCTCCAGGAAGGAGGGAAAGCCGAACTGGGGCAGCTCGGCCAGGAGTTCGGCCGGCGGCGCTTCGTTGGACCGATAGGGACGCGTCCGGACGCCGGTGACGATGAGCTTCCAGCCATCGAAGCCGACGATCCGCCCGTCACTCAGGGTGGCCGTCAGGGAACCTCCCGGATGGGGGAGTGGACGAACCTCGTATCCGGGCGTCGCGGTCTCCGCCGCGGTGGAAAGGGCCAGCCCCAGGGAGGCCAGGCACGAGAGCAGCCAGTTTCGGTTCTTGATGGACCCCATTCGATCTCCTCGTCGAAGGGTCGGCCGCAGCGCATGCCGTCGGCCGACGGGTCATTCGCCTCGGGCGGGTATCCTGGCTCGCCGGTATCGAGCTCCGACCTTGCGCCTTCCCGGGCTTCCCCAGTGGCTCGCGCCGCCGTCCTGGCTGCGCCCGTGGCCGAGGCCACGGAAGTGGAACTCACCGACCTACAGTGGCGGGACCGCGCAGGCATTCGACCTGCTTCCCCGTGCCCTGGCGTCGATGTTTGAGTTGAAGCGCCCAGCTATACCGCCTGGACGTACCAGCGTCCAGGCTCAGCGCACCGTGGGGTCGTCGGGGCCGGTGCGTGGACGCTCGCGCTCGAAGAGCTGACGCACCTCTTCGGCGGCGCTGCCGTCCATGACGACCTCCCACTTGTTGCCCACCGTATCGACGATCTGCTCGCTGTAGGTCCCGGCCATGACCTCGCCCACGAACGCCTCGGGGGCCAGCTGACACAGGGCCACGAGCACGGCCACGTGCACCAGGATGCCGGTCACGGCGCCCATGACCCCTCCGCCGACGCGATTCGCCAGCCCCAGCTGCATGGCCTCGAGCATGCGGTTGCCCAGGAGTCCGAGCAGAGTCGCCACGCCCAGGCTTCCCAGGAACACCGCGATCCAGCCGGCACCGTTGCCCACCCGGGGGGGAAGCTCGGGCCAGGTCTGCCGGATCCAGGCGGCGAGCTCGGGTCCGAAGGTGCGGGCCAGGGCCACGGCGGCCAGGAGGCCTGCCAGGCGGATGACCTGCCACCACAGACCACGCCACAGACCCAGGAGCATCAGGAGCCCGACGAGGCCCAGTCCCACGAGATCGAGGGGGGCGAGCTGGAGGGGTGAGACCGGATCGTTCATGGGACGGAGCGTGAGCTGGGAATCCTCTGGGTGGGGACGGAGCCGCTGCCTCCAGAATACCGGGCCCGGGCCAGCTTTGCCCCTGGCAGACCGCCTCGAGGGGGTAGAATCCTGCCCCAATTTTCGAAGGGGCGACAACCCATGCACGATGCGACGAGCGCAGCCATCGAACAGGGCCTGGACCTGTTCGGAAGAATGATCCTGGAGAACCTGCCCCTGCGGGCCGAGTTCGAGGGAACGCGAGCGCTGTTCGGCCAGCGGGACGGCTCGGGGAACGATGCCCAGGCGGACCGGCGCCACCTGGAGTGGTTCTGTCTGGAACGCGCCAGCGACACCCTCGAGGGTGTCCCCGTGGAGGCCCTCAAGGAGAGCTGGTTCCAGCGGGCCGATCGGCTGGAGGAGGACGGCTACGCCTCCTTGCTGGAGTCCCGAGCCAGCGCGTTCGAGATCAGCGACGTCGATCCCCGTAAGGGCCTCTGGGTCCAGGACGTGTTTGGTCGGGGGGAGTTTCCGGTGCACGAGCCGGACGCCCAGGCCGCACTCGACGTGGGGGACCTGCTCGTCGGGAGAATCTTCCCGGCCGAAGACGGCGTCTTCCGACTGTCGCCCGCCATGTGGTGCTTTCGGGATGCGACCCTGCGCGACGCCCTCAAGGCCGACGCCGAGCGTCTGCGGGAAGGGCGGCGCGGCACGCTGCGCATCGAGCAGGTCGAGCTCGAACGACTGTTCTTTCCCCACGAAACCTCGGCATCGACGGAGCTGGAGCAAAGAGAGTTGCTCACGGCTCTGGACGAAGCGGGACTCGCGACCTCCGAAATCGACCGCGTCGTGGGGGAGTTTCGCCTGGCCCGCAAAGAGGGCGTCGAGGGGGGCGAGATCGTGACCGAGACCCTGAACCGGTTGGCCTTCGAAACCGAGGTGGATCTGGAGGACGTGCGCCGCCCGCTGATCTCGCTGTGGAGCCTGCTGGGCCGCAGCGTCTCCAAGGAGCGCTCGAAGGCCGAGCCTGAACCGGAGAGCAACGCGCCCCGGGCCGACTCCAAGGTGACCCGCAGAGCCGTCGAGGCCTTCGTCGAAGCGACGGATGGGGGAACCGATCTGGAAGAGCGCTTCCGCGAGCTCGAGCAGCAGCTCGGCTTCAGCGAGGCCCCCGGAGAGGAGGCCGACGGCGGGGATCCGGTGCCGGACTTCCCCGGAGTCGTCGGCGCCATGGTGGAGGAGTTCCTCTGGGATCACGAGCGCCAGAACGGGCCGGACCGCCAGGGCTTGCACCGCCTACGCGAGCTGTCGGACTACGCCGGCGCGATCGGAGTCTTCGAGAACCTGAGCGCCCGGGATCTCCTGGATTTCACCGGGCGCTGGCTGCTCGACGAAGGGCCCCGGGCCTGGACCCCCGCGGAGGCCCTCGAGCTCGTGGACGCCGTCGCGGTCTTCAGTCGCTGGACCGAGGAGCATCACTGCCATCCGCTCTGGTCTTCCCTCGAGCCCCACTTCGCCCGCCTGCGGGCGGACATCCCGCGGCTGCGGGAGGCTCGCTCCTGGCTGAGTTGGCGCCCATCGAAGAGTGCCGAGCTGTACCGCATCACCTCAACGGGAGACGCCTGGGCGGAACTCGAGGACCCACGAGGCGATCGATCGACCCTCGAGATCGCCCCCCAGCTCTCGGCCAAGCTCGAGGCCGGCGACCTCATTCTGGCCGAGGAGTCTCCCGCGGGCAGACTCGAGGTCCTGGGCGCCTACCCGGGTGCCCTGGGCCAGGTCCTCGAGGGTGAGGAAGGCTCGGGCGACGCGCTCACCTCCGAACGCTGACGGACGCCGCGCGGGGAGGGACTGAAGGGCTCGCCTGGACGCCGGACAACTTTCTTTTTCCGCCCTGCAGGACCCGCGAGCCCGGTTTCTCGAAGGGTTCCCGTTGCCCGACGAGCCTCCGCTCAGCGTGCGACGACCCAGGGAACCTGGACCTCGGTACGCAGGTCCCGGTAGCTCTCGACCTGCCCCGGATCCACGAGGTAGATCTCCCGCAGCGGGCCGTTGCGCGCCCAGCCGCGCTCGTCGAGGTACGAGAAGAGCCCCGGGTAGGCCCTGGGAACCTCCGGGTAGGCCCCGGCCACAACGGCGTAGGCCACCATGGAGCTCGGGAGGACGTCGCGCTGCAGGCCCTCGGGCAGACGCTCCGCGGGGTCCACCGGGAGACAGGCCCGGGACTCGAGCTGATCGACCGGAGTCCGCCCGGGATCGTCGAAGAACAGGGCGAAGGGAGCTCCCGTGGGCTGAACGCCCTGGGCCTGGCAGCGCTCGAACAGCTCGCGCATGGCATCACCGACGCGGCGATAGTCGCCGTGGTGTTCGACGAAGACGTAGGTCTCGCGCAGGCGCTCCTTCCAGTTGGCGTGCACCTCGGCGTACGGCGGCTCCGTGACCGAGAGCCCGGCCACCATCGCCGGGGACCCCGGTTCGCCGTGGATGAGGGGCGGCGTCAGGGTGGCACGACAGGACAGCAGGACGGACAGCGCTGCGAGCAGTTGGAAGGCGATCTTCATGGCCTGAGCTATCGACCATCCGGCTCCATTCCTGGCGTCTGATAATATACGTTATGTTGTTTTGCCATGAACGAGTCCCACCAACGGCTTGGTCTCGGCAGCCTGGACGGATCCAATAGCCCCATGCAAGAGCGCACTCCGACGCGACGCGGCCTGTGGTTCGACGAGTTCGAGACCGGCCAGGAGTTCACGTCCCCGGGCCGAACCCTGACGGAGACCGACCTGGTTCAGTTCGCCGGCCTCTCGGGCGACTACACCGCCCTCCACACCGACGAAGAGTTCGCCCGTCGCACGCCGTTCCGCAAACGGGTGGCCCACGGAATGCTGGTTCAGTCCATCGCCACGGGCCTGGGCACGCGGACGGGCATCTTCGAGGGAACCATCGCCGCCCTGGCCGCCATGCGCATCGAATGGAAGAGCCCCTGCTTTCCAGGCGATACCGTGCGCCTGCTGTTGACCGTGGCCGAGATCGATCCGGAACCCTCCAAGCGCAGCGGCAAGGTCCGCTTCCTCTCGAAGGTCCTCAACCAGGACGACACGGTCTTGATCGAGGGCGAATGGCGCACCCTCATCCTGCGCGACCGCCAAGCCCTCAGGCGGCGCCAACCCGAGGAGACCCTGTGAGCCCCAAGAAGTTCTGCTTCATCGACCGGGAGCGCCCCTGCGACCTGACCTGCAAGGCCGCCTTCGAGGTCGACGATCCGGTCGACAACGTCGACTGCTACTGGATCTGGCTGTCGCATCACTTCGGCGAGGGACTGTTCTCCCTGCGCAGCCTGATGGAATCCTCCCAGGGCGGCGGAGTCCCGCCCATGCCCGGTCCAGGAGGAGGCCCATCGGGAGGCGGCAAGGGACCGAAGGGGTTCCCGACAAACTAGACTGTCGGTGAGCGATGGGGGCCCCGATACCAGCCTCTGGAGGCCCCTGAGGCCCGATCCGCGCCGAAACTGACCAGGGTGGGCCGCCCCCCGGGGTCGCTCTTTGCAGGCCAGTCGATGATGCTCAGGGCCCCGGTTCGAACCTCGAGCCTCGGGGCCTGGTCCAGGTGGATCCCCAGGGCTTCGCACACCAGCACACGGGCCACCCAGCTATGCACGACCACGGCCAGGCGTGCCTGGGGGTAGCGCTCCACGAGGCCCTCGATCGCGGGCAGGACGCGACCGGCCAGGTCCCCCAGCGACTCCCCTTCCGGCGGTCGCAGGACGGACGGCCTTCGATGCCATTCCAGCCAGGCCGCGCGCGTGGCCGGATCGAGCTCGGCAATCACATGCCGGGCCGCTTCCATCCCTTCGTATTCGTTTCCGTGAATCCCGGCCACCGTGAAAAGCAGCGGACCCGGGTT
>JAUIEE010000132.1 GCA_030428965.1 bacterium
TGGCGGTGGCCATGGGGTCGGCCTGGGCCACGTAGGCGAAGGCGGCCATGGCGAGGCCGGTGTCGGGGTTCTCGACCTCGATCACGCTGCCGGGGTTCACGGGGCCGCCGGTGGTCGGAAAGGTCAACTCGGTCGAGTCCACCACGGTCACGCCGGGCTGGGTGATGCCGTCGACGCGCACCTCGATACCGGCCTGGAAGTTCTCGCCGGTGAGGGTGACCGGGGTTCCGCCGGCCGCGGCGCCGGCCACGGGGAAGACGGTGCTGATCGAAGGCAGAGGCGCGGCGGTGAAGGCGGCGGTGAGGCGATCCTCGATGCCGCTCGCGTCCATCACGACCACGTCGTAGGTGCCGGCGGCGGTGCTGCGCGTCGTCAGGGTGATCGTGTTCGCGTCCACCACGTTCGCGTCGATGCCGTCGGTGTAGAACTCCTCGCCCAGGATCACGCGGCTGCCGGCGCTGAAGTCCGAGCCCGTGATCGTCAGAGGCGTACCTCCGAAGGAGCTGCCTTCGGTCGGGTTGATGCTGGCCACGGTCGGGGTCGGAGCGGTGACCTCCATGGCGGCCGGCAGGATGCTCATGTCGCCGCCCAGGTTGGTGACCGTGACGTCCACGTGGCCGGGGTCCTCGCCCATCGGCACGCTCAAGAGGAACGTGACGAAGTTGTTGTTCATGGACACGGCCGACACGCCGAAATCCGGATCGGAGACCGTCAGGGTCGAGCCCGCCTGAAGGGCGGCGCCGCGGATCGTGAGGCTGTTGACCTGCCCCGCGATGACCCGGAACGGGTAGGTGTCGAACTGGTCCCCGACGTTGAGCACGACGTCGGCGCCCACCTGGAGCGTCCCGAGGCCGACGTTCTCGTTGCCGGTGATGACGGCCTGGGTGCCGTAGATGGCGGGCTGGAAGTCGGTCTCGACGTTGTAGCCCGACCCCAGGTTGGCGACCGAGACCGGCGTGTCCAGGGGCGCGGCGTAGACCGTGTAGGTGCCGGGATCGAGGCCCTGGAGGGTGAAGTTGCCGCTGTTGTTCGTGAGGACGGACCCGGCCGTGCGACCGTCGGCGTCGCGGGCGACGACGTAGGCGCCGCGCACGGCGCTCGAGTCGGACAGGCGCTCGACGGTGCCGTTGATGCGGCCGAAGGAACTCAGGCCCCCCTGAGGCGAGGTGTGGACCAGGCCCTTCTCGTCGTCGGACGAGAGGCTGCGGTGCAGGATCACGGTCGGGTCGACGAAGGGGTACATCGTCGAGCTGGCGACGCCGGAGTGGTTGAGACCCAACAGGTGCCCCAGCTCGTGGGCGCCCACGTCCTGGATGTCGAAGCGGTTGATCACGCCGGAGGTCGTGAAGTTCCACTCGTTGCCGTTGTAGATCACGTCGGCGTCGACGATGCTTCCGCCGGATTGGAACGAGATCGGTGTGACGGCGACGATGCCACCGCCGCCGAAGTATCCAGAGGCATTGAGCTCGTCGAACCAAACCAGATGGATGTTGTTCGCCTCCCAGTCGGTGCGCGCCTGCTCGGCAGGGTCGGTGTCCTCGACCAGGAGGGAAGTCGAGCCGGTCACCTGGTTCCAGCTGTCGATCGCCATGCGCACGGCCACCGTGTCGCTCTCGTCGGGCACGTTGTCCGAGCCGTCCGAGTTGATCACGATCGAGATGTTGCCGGGACTGTTCCAGAACAGTGCGTTGCCGTTCGAGGGGTTCACCAGGCGCACGTGGGCCAGCATCCCGGCGGAGATGGCCAGCAGGCCGCCGGCCGCGAAGAGGAAGCGCTTGTGGACCCCCACTAGCGACGCTCCCGAGCGATCCGGGCCAGGGTGGTCTGGATCTGCGCCACGACCTCGGCGTAGTCGCGCACGCGCAGGCTCGGGGAGTGGGAGAGTTTGCCCGTGGCGGGATCCGCCAGGGTCATGTCCTCGCCGCGCTGGATGAGGCGCTTGGTCCCGTCCTTGAGGGTCTGCAGGCGGAACTTGCCCTGGGACAGGCCCACGGGCATGCGGATGCCGCGCGGAGCCCGCTGGGAGAGGAACAGCAGGACGTCTTCACCGGTCTGGATGCGGGGCATCCCGGCCAGGATCGTGCCGCTGCCGTCCTCGAGCACGCCGCCGGGGAAGCGCACGGTGCGGAAGGCCACGTCCTCGCCGGCGAAGGTGCGCTCGACCGCGATCAGGTACTCGGTCTCGACCCTCCCCTGGGCCTCGAGGGCGCGGGCGGAGAGCACGCGGCCCTCCAGGATCAGGTCCGAGCGCTCCACCATCTGGGGCACGTCCATGCGGACCGTGGTGCCGGCCTCGGCCGGGTTGGAGCCGAAGGGGACGCCGGTGCAGAGGATCAGGGCGAACAGAAAGCCCGTCAGGGCGGTCAGGGTGCGCATGGGGAACCTGTAGGCGGAACAGGGACGGGGAGTCACAGGCGGAAACTTGTTCCCCCTCCCGTGGGGTCGGGAAGGAGAGATGGGGTTCTTCGGATCCTGGGCGAGCGGGCCTTGAGCCCCAGGGCGGATCGCCCCTGCGACCTCCCGCGGGAGAGGGGGGTAGGGTTGAAGCAACACCATGGACCCCACTCAGATCATCCTCGATTTGTGCGCCCGCTTTCGCGTGTCGTCGGATTTCGGCCTGCGTCTACGCCCCCTCGTGGAACGCGCTCAGAAATCCGAGCCGGACGCCAAGGCACGCATCATGGACCTGGTCCACCGCAGCTTCGAAGAGGAAGCTCGCCGTGAGGCCCGGCGCCCCTCCCGAGTCCTCCCGCGTCAGGAGATGCGGATCCTGTCCACCGTGGCGGGCATCCTCCACTCGTGGGCACCTCCCCATTGGCTCGAGCAATGGGGGGACGTCACCCGCAGCAAGGCTCCGCCGGAGAGCCCTCCGGGAACCGAGCCAGGGCCGGCCACGGGCTAGTCCCGCAGGGAGTCGCGTAGGGATTGAATCTCGCGCCGCAGGTCCCCCACCTCGGCGCGCAGCTCCTCGACGCCGTCGCGCACGACGTCCAGACCTTGCCCGGCCTTGCGAGCCGTGTGCAGAAGGCGCGGCAGCACGGGCGGGCCAGGCTCGTCCATGCCGAAGAGCCGTTCCTGGAACTCCCGTTCGAGGGTCCCCCGCAGCTCTTCCATGCGGCGCTGACGCCGATCTTCCAGCCGCTCCATGCTGCGCTGGACGTCCCGTAGCTGAAGCTCGCGCTCGCGCGCCCACTGGGTCAGCTCCTCGCGCAGACGATCGAGGGCGCCGGCTTGCGCCTGGCCTTCGAGCTCGTCGGCAAAGCCTTGCATGGACGACTCGAGTCCCCGGCCACGTTCCTCGAGCTCCCGGGCAAGCTCCTCCATCCTGCCCTGGAAGGAGTGGGCCCACTCGCGGGACTCGTCCTCGAAACGCTGCAGGGAGCCCTGCCAGCCGCCTCGGCGCTCTCCCCGGACCTTGGGGTGCTTCGAGTCCCACTTGGAGGTCAGGACCACCGGCAGCTGCAAGCGGCTCTCCCCGCGCCGGACAGTGACCAGGATGGCCTCACCCGGCCGCGTCTGGTCCAGGATGTCCTCCAGGTCCCCGAAGCGATCGACGTCGTGGGCGCCCAGGCCGACGATCAGGTCTCCCTTGACGATGCCGGCGCGATCGGCCGCCAGACCCTGCATGACGTCGGTCACCAGGACCCCGTTGCCCTTGCCCTCCACGTAGACCCCGATGTAGCCGCGCTCCTCCTGGCCCAGGACCGAGCGCAGCCCGGTCAGGGCGCGTCCCCGGGGCAGGAAGCTGAAGCCGACGGCGACGATCACGAGGCATAGGAAATAGGATTTCATGGGAGGGTCCTGTCTACGGGAGGGGCCGGACTCCTTTTCATACGGAAACGGGTGAGCTGCATTGCAGCCGGCCGGGGAAAAAAGAGCGCGGGCGCACCCCCCTGGAGGGGCGCGCCCGCGCGGAACTTCCGTGGGCCGAGGGCTTTAGCGCCGGCGCTTCTTGCCGGAGCTCTTCTTGGCCTCGCCGACCTCGTGGGCCAGGGTCGCGGCCTTGCCGGCCTCGACGGTGACCTTCTCGGTCTTGCCCTTGCCGAGCTCTTCGTGCCACCACTCGACGGTGTAGGTGCCCGGGGGCAGCCCGTCGATGTTGAAGGAGCCGTCGGGGCCCGAGATGCCCCAGTGGGTGGCGTCTGTGACGACGACGTAGCCCTTCATCCAGGGGTGGATGTCGCACTTGACGTCGATCGACTCGGCCTTCTCCAGCACCTGCTCGAAGTTGGTCCCACCGGCGACGTTCTTGTTCACCGCCTGGTTCTTCTTGGCGTAGGTGTGGATGTTGTGGTTGGTCTCGTCGGAGTTGTCGTAGCGGATCGTGGCGCCGACCGGAAGGACCTGAACGTGGGGTTCGAAACGGCAGCCCGACTGGTCGAGCACGATCGGCTCGGCCGGGATCTTGGGCTTCATTCCGTCGACTTCCACGGTGAAGACGACGTTGGCGACGCCGCCCTTGTCGCTGATCAACAGGGAACGATCCGCCGTGTCCGGCCCGCCCTGATGATGAACGCAGCCGACGGATTCCTTTTCGCCCATGGTGATGTCGGCCTTGGGCTCGGGGCGATCACCAGTCCAGGTGACCTTGCCGGAGATGGATCCGACCGAGTCCTTGGCGGCGGCTTCGACCGCCTCCTGGGAAGGGTTCGAGGCCGAAGCGACGCCCACGGTCAGGGCGACGAGTCCGGCACCAGCGGTAAGAATGAGTGACTTCATGCGGTTATCCAGTTCTTGGGGTGTTCTGGGGGATGAATCAGTTGCGAGGCTTGGCGCGGTCCAGGTTCATGAGCCAGGTCACCACGGCATCGATCTGCTCGTCGCTCGGAAGGGCGAGGAACTCTTGCCATACGCGCTCCCCGGCGGGGAAGTTGGCGGGCATGGCCGTGCCGGGATAGATCTTGCTCGGATCGCTCAACCACTCCTCCAGCCAGTCGGGGCGCAGCCGCTCCCGGGTGATGTCCAGGTCGGGGGCCCAGGCGATCGGCCCCTCCGCCGTGGGCGCTTCGCCGCCCATGAAGTGGCACTGGAAGCAGTTCGGACCTTCGGCAAGCATGGTGTGCACGTCCTCGAAGTACTCGGGGTTCTCCTCGAGCAACGGACCCAGGTGGCTGGGAGTGCGCTGGACCAGAGGTTCATAGGACGGGTTGACCGGCCCTGCCATCTCGAATCCCTCGGCATCCGCGAAAGCCCGGACCCGGGGGAAATTGGCTTTCGTTTCCACCGGCTTGCCCTGCAGGATCGCCTTCAGCTGGTCGGCGGTCACGGTCGGGTAGCCCCCCTCGGCCATGGCCTGGACGACCTCTTCGGGGTCCTGGTCGCGCTCGAGGAGGAACTTGCGGCTGTACCGCTCGGGCCACTGTTCCTTCGCACGAACCGCAAAATAATCGGCGACGGCGCCGGCCTCGCCCTCTCCCCAGTTGAAGGTGGGCATGCGCACCCGGATCTGCTGGCGCAGCGGGACCGGATCCACCAGGAACTGGTAGAACCAGTCGCGCTGGACCTTGGCCCCTTCGCCCACGAGGGAGGGCGGCGCGAAGGTCCAGCGAACCTTGTCGTAGGGCTCGGCGCTGTAGTCACGCCACTCCCCGTCCACGTCGCGCACCAGCCCTTCCCCGTCGGGGTCCGAGAAGACGTCCGCGTCGCTCTCGGGATCGTAGAAGCCGGGGTACTGGTAGTGATCGACCACCAGATCCACGAGGGTGCCGCCCCAGGCGGGCTCGGTCTCGATGCTGGCCACGTCCTCGACGACGACGGTCGTGCCCACGTCACCCAGACCTGGCACCGGCTCGAGCAGCTGCACGATGGCCTCCTCGACCTCGAACTCCTCGTCCTCGAGGAACTCGCGGGCGTCCTGGGTGAACTTCTCCACGTAGGCCTGGAAGTCGTCCAGGGGCGGCGGGAGCAGGTCTTCCTCGAGGGTCAGGATCCGGCCGCGAACCGAGCGGTGCACGCCGTCCTCGTCCATGAAGTCGATCATGCCCGGCTCGATCACGTGACAGGCGGCGCAGTTCTTCTGGCGCAGGACCTGCAGCCCGTGGTTCATCGCGAGCTGCTCGGCGGTCGGCACCATCTTGGCCTGCTGCACCTCGTCCTCGACCAGGCCCGCCACGAAGGTCGTGATGGCCTCGATCTCCGAGCGTGAGAACTCGAACCACGGCATGCGTAGCTTCTCGGTCGGGTTCTTGACCTTGCGGCGATCGTAGGAGCGCGGCTCGTGCAGCTTCTGCTCGAGCCACCCCTCGCGATACTCCTTGAACTCGAGCTTCTCGTGGTAGGACCAGCCGTGCTGCTCGGCCAGGATTTCGGGCATGAAGCCGAAGTCCAGCTTGTCCACCGTCTTGGAGGCCCAGTTGGTGAGCTCGGCGCCGATCGGCATGGCGTTCTCGAGGCCCTGGATCTCGTGGCAGGAGTGGCAGCCCTGGTTGAGGACGACCTTCTCACCGATGGCCTGGAGCAGCGCCTCGTCGTCGGACCACTCCTCTCGGAACCGGCGCGCGAGCTCCTCACGGCCGGCGCGGTTGAAGAACCAGCGGGCCTGCTCCTCGAGCACCTCGCGATCGTAGGGACTGTTCTGTTCGACCCAGCCGTCGGGGACGTCGGTGAAGATCCCCTCGGGGTCTTCCATGATGTAGGCCACGATGTCCGCCGCTTCCTCGTCGCTGAGGCGCAGGTCGGGCATGCGCGTCTCCGACCAGTAGCTGGCCGGATCCTTGAGCCACGCGAACAGCCACTCGGGCGAGACCTTGGTCGCGATGCCGCGCAGGTTCGGGCCGTGTTCGTTGGTCTCGGCGGGGATCTGGCCGCGGTCGGTCACGTCGGCCTGCTCGGCCTCGGTGTAGGGCGACATGTTGTGGCAGGCCAGGCAGCCGGTGAGGCGGAAGGTCTCACGCCCCCGCAACGCATCCCCCTCGACCGGGATCTCGGGGAACTGGGTCTTGTCCGAGCGGTCCCAGATGTAGGACACGACCGAAGCCATCCAGTTGTCGTTCCACTCCTGGCCGAGGATCGGGCGGCCGGTGCCGTACTCGGACACGACCACCTCGGCCTCGGGCGCGTAGTTCTCGAGGTGGAAGATCTTGGGCATCCAGGTCGTGGGCCGGAAGGCCTTGGGATGCTTGATCCAGGAGTCCACGAACTCACGCCGCGTCTTGCCGGCGATCTGCTTGAGGGAAGGCCCGGGGCGACGCTTGGTCGGGAACCAGTCGACCTTGTGGCAGGCGTAGCAGCCGTAGCGCTCGAACAGCTGGTAGCCCTCGCTCACCTTGGGAGCATCGGGCGCGATCAGCTCCATCGAGTCCTTGTGGCACTGCACGCAGCTGGCCTCGACGTTGGTCGAGCTGAGCATGGGATAGTCCCAGTAGTGCTGCTTGTGCCAGTGGTACTTGTCGTACCACTCGCGCCCCTCTTCCTCGCTGCTGGGACGGTGGTCGGCCCGCTGGAAGTCGAGCGACTCGCCCGAGCCGCGGTGGCAGATCGTGCAGCCGACCTCGCTCATGGGGTGGGGCGACTTGGCGGTCAGGTACAGGTCCAGGTTGGGGTGAGAGCGGTGCGGTTGCTCGAGGTCTTCCTCGGTGAAGCCGGCGCGGTCGATGGCGTTGTGACATGTGGTGCACATGTCGATGCGCTTCTTCGTGGTGAAGTTCAGGTCGAAGGTCAGGTCCTCGAGGACGACCTTGTTCACCTTCAGGTTCGGACCGATGAAGTCGAGCCCGGGGAAGTCGCGGATGATGTTCGCGATCTGGGTCGGCGCGTCCTCCGGATCGAGGGAGGCGAGCTTCTTGCGCACGAGGTCGATGTCCTTGGTGGCGGCCTTGATGGCCTGCTCGGCCTGGACGACCTCCTCGCGCAGCTCGGCCAGCTTGGACTCGGCCTCGAGCACGGCGAAGTCCGCCGCCTCTTTCTCGCCGGCCAGGTCCAGCATCTTGTCCTCGTACTCGCGCAGGGTCTCTTCGTTCAGGGTCGGGTCCCCTTCGTGCAGCCGATGCTCCTCGGCCACCCAGCGCTCCCAGTTGTACTCCTGCTTGGCCTTCTTGGCCGCCTCGGTGGCGTTGAACTGGACGCCGCGCAGCTGGCGCAGCTCCTCCTCGGCCTCGGCGATCTCGGCCTGGCGCTGGTCGAGCCGCGCCTGTTCCTGCTCGAGCTCGTCGCCGAGCCGCTCCTCCTCGGCCATGGCGGCCTGGGAGTCGGCCGTGGCCAGCTGCGCCTTGGCGCGCTCGGTCTCGATCTGGCGGAACTCGCGCTGGTAGTTCTTCCAGGGACGGCTCCAGTCGTCGATCACCATCCAGATGGAGGCGACCAGGAGCAGGATGCTACTGACCGTGAACCACAGGTTCAGCTTGGGGAGTTGGTAGTGAGTGTCGCCGCGATCAGCCATGGAGCATCAGACGTTGAAGAACCACTCGGGGATACCGACGATGTATTTGAGGTCGAAGACCCACCTGGCCAGCATCTTGATCGGAATCAGTCCGAACCACAGGAACAGGTGCATGTAGACGTTGTAGCGCAGGAAACCCATGTCCTTCATTTGCTGCTTGAGGATCGTCTTGGCGAGCAGCGGAGGCAGGACGAAGAAGTAACCGGCGAGCAGCGCAATCCCGGGCGCCTCGCGAATCAACGGGTTGTCGGGCCTGGGCTGGGAGAGCAGGTCGACCCAGAAGTAGGTCGCCAGGTCCACGTTCACGAGGGGCTCGAGCTTGTGGACGTCCCAGTACTCGAAGGGTCCGAAGAAGGACCAGTTCGGTCCCCGCAGGAAGGTGCCCAGGATGACGAAGGACACCCAGAACAGGATGAACCCGATCCAGAAGAAGGCCACGGCGAAAGGCCGGCCCTCGAAGGTGTAGTAGCCGTTCCCCTTGGGGTTGGTGTCGAGGTAGGGGATGGCGCACAGCCCGACAATGATGAACCCGGGCAGGAGCACACCGGCGATCCAGGGGTCGAAGTAGACCAGGAGCTCCTGAAGCCCCAGGAAGTACCAGGGCGCCTTCGAGGGGTTGGGGGTCCGTGCGGTGGCCGCGGGCTCCTCGATCGGGGCGGGAATCTCGATCGACCAGATCACCAGGAGTGCGGTGAAGAGGATGATGCAGATGAACTCGGTGTAGACGAGGTCAGGCCACGTGAAGACCTTCTTCTTGCCTTCCTCTCCCTCGACGGGCGGTTCTCCGCGCTTGATGCGCTCGTCGTTGATCACCGCCTGGCGCAGGGCGAGCCAGCTGAAGTAGACCACGCCCGCCAGCAGGATGAGGATCGGGACGTTGTCCGGCTTGGTGATGATCTTGTTGAAGTCCGGGTCCTCGAAGGCCCAGACGAAGAAGATCGTGCCGAGCACGAAGAACAGCCACATCCAGATCGTCTTGCTGAAGAACTTCCGGAAGTAGAGGATCGCACCCAAGAGGGCCGCGCTTCCTAGGAAGTAGCGGGTCGGCTCGAACAGCCAGTCGATCGCGTTCTTGAGGGTCTCGCCCATGGGGTACGGGTGGGGTTCTTTCCCGACGAATCCGGCCGCTTACAGGGGGCCGGAGATTCCTCCGTCCTTGCGGACGCGCCAGAAGTGGATCGCCATCAGGGTCGCCGCGGCGAGCGGCAGGCCCACGCAGTGCAGGACGTAGAAGCGCAGGAGCGCCCCCTCCCCCACGAAGCGGCCGGCCAAGAGCCCGAAGCGGGCGTCGTCACCAGCGTGCACGAAGTTCAGGCCGCCGAAGGCCAAGAGCGAGGCGCCTGGCCCCTCGTGACCGAGGAAGGGCGTCGCGCGGGCCATGTTCGAGCCCACGGTGATCGCCCAGACGGCGAGCTGGTCCCAGGGCAGGAGATAGCCCGTGAAGGAGAGCAGGAGCGTCAGCACGAGCAGGATCACGCCGACGTTCCAGTTGAACTCACGCGGCGGCTTGTAGGAGCCGGTCAGGAAGACGCGGTACATGTGCAGCCACACGGTGATGACCATCATGTGGGCCGACCACCGGTGGAGCTCGCGCATGATCCCGAGCGGGACGTGCTCGCGCAGGCCGAAGATGTCCTGGTAGGCGTACTCCGCCGTCGGGCGGTAGTAGAACATCAGGAGCAGGCCCGTGATCGTCTCGATCAGGAACAGGAAGAAGGTCAGACCTCCCATACACCAGGTGTAGGAGAGGCGGATCCCGCTACGCCGCACCTTGACCGGGTGCAGGTGCAGGAACGTGTTCGAGAGGACCGCCAGGGTCCGGTTTCGCGGCGTGTCCGGGTAGCCGTGCCGGAATACGGAGCGCCAGATCTGGGTGCTGCGAAGCGCTTGGAGGAGCTTTTCCATCTAGGCTGTGGAGGGGATGGGGTCGTTCGTCTACGCCAGGAAGAGATAGGCGCCGTCCAGTTCCCACTGGCCCTTCTCCTGCTGATACTTCGTGTTCTTGTCGATCAGGATCTGGCCGTCTTCCGCCTGGACGATCCTGTATCGCTCGAGCGGACGCGGCGCGGGGCCCTCGATGTTGATGCCGGTCTTGAGGAAACCGGATCCGTGACAGGGGCACTTGAACTTCTCGTCCGCGGAGAGCCAGTTGGGCGTGCAGCCCAGGTGCGTGCAGACGGTCGAGAGCGCGTAGAAGCCGGTCTGCTCCCGCACGATCCAGACCCCGAAGGCGGCCTTGAAGCGCTCGTCCACGGCATCCACCGCGAAGTCCTCGGGGAAGCCCGCCTTGAACTCCTGCGGCGGCTCGTAGAGCACGTTGGGGAACAGGAATCGTCCGGCGGCCCCGAGCAGGGCCACGGACGCTCCGGTGAATACGGCCCAGCTCGCGCCGAGCAGCGAGAGCATGCCCCGACGCGAGACCTCGCCCCGCAGGGGGGCCCGCACGAGCGAGGGGGCTTCGGAGCCCTTCTTGTCGGCCCCGTCCTCAGTTTCCTGGTCGTTTGCTTTCTCTTCCGCCATGGCCTTCCGTGGGTGTCGACGACCTGTGCGCACCCTGGGCCCCCGCGCGCCTGGAACCTCACCCCGACCCCGGGGACCGTATCCAGGCGCACAGCGGCAGCCGCCCTGAGGGCAGGCCCAAAATGCCGCGCATAGGATGGTGGCCCCCCGGGGGATTGGCAAGGCTCGGGAGGCCAAAGAGCGGCTTCCCGGGCAGGTTCATCCCCCGGAGTCTTCCGCCAGCAAGCGCAGGGCGGTCTCGCGCACGTTGACGTCGGGGTCCTCGTCCGCCATCTGTCGAAGTTCCTCGGGGCCCGGAGCCTGGTTCAGCTTGGACAGGGCCAGGAGGGCCTTGCAGCGGCTCTCGCTGACCCGATCGGGCAAGCTCCACTTCTGGGCGGAAACCCCTCTCTCGGAGTCGTAGGCGGCCACCTGAACCATCTCGCGCAGCACAGGTACGCCGGACGGGTCCCCCAGCTCCCCCAGGGACAGAGCCGCCGAGCCCCGCAGCTCCAGGGCCGGATCCCGCAGGGCTTCGACCAGGGCCGCGCGCCCTTCCTCGGTGGGCAGGCGCTGGAGACCGGCGGCGGCGATCACCCGGATGCCCAGATCCGGGCTCTCGTTCAGGAGACGCACCAGGGCGCGCGAGGCGGTGGTGCGCTCGGGCCCGGCGAGCCCGGATCCGACCTTGCCCAGGGCGAAGGCGGCGTAGAGGCGGTACTTGCCCTCCGGGTCGAGATCGTCCGAAAGGCCCGTCATTTCAGCCAATTGAGCCACCCCGTCCGGGTCGCCGCCCTCGGCCAGCAGGATCGTCAGGGCCAGGGGAATGGAGACCTCACCGGGGGTTTCGAAGTCCCGGTTCTCCTCGAGGGCCGCCCGCAGCTTCGGCTGGAGCTCCTCGAGCTGGGCCGCCCAGGCCACCGGGTCGAGGAGCACGAAGTGGGCCAGCACGGCCGCTGAGGCGACGGATGCGAGCGCGGTGAAGACCCGGATGTGCCCCACCCGCTGTACCAGGCGCGGCACGACCAGCGCGCCGACGAGAAAGCCCACGTAATAGCTCGTCATGACGAGTCCGGTCACGAAGCTGCCGAAGCCGACCGAGGAGGCTCGCACGCCCAGCAGTGTGCTTTGCAGGCCGTTGCCCATCATGATGAGGGCGATGCCGAGAAGCAGTGGCCCGGCGCTTCGGACCGCGTTCAGCATGGCCCTGCACACGATGGATGGCGCAGGGTCCGGGATTCACGGAGCATGGCGGGCTCGCCGGGAATGCTCACTGTACGTTCAAG
>JAUIEE010000133.1 GCA_030428965.1 bacterium
TGAAAGGCCACGTAGACCCGGTCCCCCGAGTAGAGCTTGCGCGGGAATTCCTTGAGGGAGAGGCCGTGCAGGGCCTGGTGGGACAGGCGCTGGCCGACCTGGTCCCTGCCCAGGACGAGGGTGCCGATGGTCCAGCGTTGGGCGAGCAGGGCCAGGGTCTCGTCGTTGTACGGAGAGAAGGCCACCTGAACGGGATAGTTCTGGACCGCGTAGTCCATCAACATCTCGAAGGGGGCGACCAGAAGGGTCGTGTCGTCTTCGTGCAACACCTCGAGCGCGGCCGTGGCCGAGTCGGCGATGTTGTCGTGGCGCACGAACTCCCAGCCTGCCTGGCGGACGGCGCCCATCTGCCACCACAGCAAGGCGCCCAAGGTCGGCAGTCCGAACAGAAGCCTGAGGCGAGTCGAGAGGAACGGGCGGCGATTCGCTCCGACCGATCCGGCCATGCCCAGCGCCAGGAGGGGCCAGATGAACAGCAGGCTGCGCATCGCCTTCTGGCCCTTCACGTCGTAGAGCAGGTAGATCATCCCCAGGAGGCAGAGACCGATCAGCGCACTGCCCAGGGGCACCGGGTCGACCTTCCAGCGCCGTAGACCCTGGTAGGTGCAGGCTCCGATGGCCAGCAGAAAGCAGAGCAGGCCCGCAAGGCCCGTGGGCAGCTGGTTGGGGCCCAGCTCCTCGCTGCGCTCCTGCGCGCTCGCGTCGGCGAACTGGGCGCGGAAGTCGCGCCATTCGCTGATCTGCTCGCCGTGCTCCCGCAAGTTGCGCTGGGCGTTCTTCAAGAAGGCCTGGCCCCAGCCGAGGGGGCTCAGCTCGGGCTGCGGGTCGGGGTAGGCGTTGTCGTAGTTGAAGCGGCCCGTGGTCACCCAGCTCAGGGGAACCTTGCCCTTGCCGTCGGCAATCTGCCAGGCATTGAGGCCCCCGAGAACACAGACCGAAGCGGCCAGCACGACGAGGGCCTTGCCCGGTCGGAAGCCGCCGGAGCGGTGCACCAAGCAGGCGAGCATCGGCAGGACCAAGAGCGCTCCGGTCTCACGGAAGAGGAAGGGCAGCGCCAAGAGCAGCGGGACGCACCACCGGTGCCGGCGGGGCAAGAACACGAAGGCGCCGAAAGCCGCCAGGCCGGCCGCCGTGAAGGTGCCCTCGGCCATGGCGCTCATGGCGTACAGCGCGTTGGCCGGGAGCAGCACGTAGAGCGACGCCGCGACCAGCCCCCGCCTGGGGCCGTAGAGTCGGTTGCCGATCAGGAAGATCCCCATGCCGGTCAGGACGAAGGCCAGCAGGTTGGGAACCAGGAAGGTCAGGGTGCGCGCCCCGAGCAGGGCGTAGGAGGCGGCCAGGACCAGGTAGTGACCCGGCATGTAGGTCCGGAAGTGCTCGTTCTCGACGAAGGCGGGGTAGATCACGCCGTTTCGGAGCAGGCCCTCGTCGACCCACTTGCGCGCCGTCGTGATGTAGATGCCCTGGTCGACGTAGTAGCTCTGGATGTGGAAGCGATCGGGCTGGAACCAGGACGACACTCCCCAGAGATAGAGGGCGGCGAAGGCGCCGACGGCCAAGGTCCAACCGAGACACCTGCGACCCCGGAGCGCTACCGGCTTCCCGGCCTGGGCTGGCGACGCTTCCATCATCTTCGCTGGTAGACCGAGTACAGGTTGCCTTCGCAGCTCACGCCCTTGCGGTAAGGCGGCAGCGTATCGAGGTGGAACTTCTCTTGCTTGAGCTTCCAGCCAACCATGCGTCGGGAGAGGATGAGCGTGCCCACCGGCCAGCGCTGTTCCAGGAGGGCCAGGGTGCCTTCGTTGGCCGGCGGGAAAGCCGCGGCCACCGGATAGTGGTGAACCGCATAGCGGGCCATCATATCGCCCGGTGCCATCAGGAGCGTGCTGTCGTCATGGCCGACCGACTCCATGAGGGCGTCGCACTCGGCCACGGAGTCAGGGGCCTGGGTGATCTGCTCGGCCAGGGCTCCGGTGAAGCGGTGGCTGCCCCAGGCCGCGAGGAGAACGACGGGAGCCAGGGCCCAGCGAAAGCGCGGAGCTCGGCCTGGACGCCCGAGGGGGACACCGGCCAGCGCGACGGCGAGGGCGGGGGTCGTGAACAGGAGGCTGCGCATCGCCTTCTGGCCGCGTACGTCGTAGAGCAGGTAGATCAGCAGGACCACACTCCAGAAGAGCAGGGCGCCGCCGAAGAGCGCCGGATCACGGCGCAGTCGGACGAGGCCCGCCCCGAGGCCCACGAGGCCCGTGGCCAAGAGCAACAAGAGGCCCGTGATTCCATTCTCATCCGGAGTGTGACGTCGAACGTCCTCGTTGACGTACTGGTGCAAGTTGCGCTCGAGGTTGCCCCAGACGGCAGCCGGCCACTCGGCCCAGGGCAGGGGAGTGGGCTCGCTCAGGGCGTCGGTGTAGTTGAAGCCGTTCTGGGAGACCCAGGAGAGGGGCAAGGAACCCTTGCCCTGGGCCACCTGGCCCTGATGCACCAGGCTCAGGATCACGACGCTGGCCAGGACGATCCCGGTCAGCCGCTTGAGCGACCCTTCGCCCTTGCCGATCAGGATCGAGATCATGGGCAGGATGTAGAGCGCGCCGGTCTCTCGAAAGACGAAGGGCAGGCACAGCAAGAGGGGCAGGGTCAGGCGCTGGGCCCGCAGGGGAAGACACGTGAAGGCGGCCAGAGCCAGGGAAGCGGCGGCGATCAGGGTGAGCTCCGCCATGGCCGTGAAGGAGTAGGCCAGGAGCGGAGAGAAGAGGAAGAACAGGGACACGCCGACCCAGCCGCGCTGCCGTCCGTAGCGCTTGCTCGCCGCCGCAAAGACGCCGAGGGCGGCGAGAACGTAGGAGACCAGGCTGGGAAGCAGGGTCGTGAACGGGGAGTATCCGAACAGGCGGTAGGCTGCCGAGAGGGCGGCGTAGTGTCCCGGCATGTATGGGCGCCAGTTCTCCGTCAGAACGTAGGCGGGATAGATGATCCCGCTGCGAAGCTGTCCGGTGTCGGTCCAGGTGCGCGCGGTCGTGATGTAGCCCGCCTGGTCGGCGAAAGGGTGGTGGAGGTGGTGCTCGTGCGGCTCGAAGGTCTCGGCGTAGAAAGCCAAGAGGCCGCTCGCGACGAGCGCCACGGCCAAGAGGTGCCATCCGATCCATCGCCCCCGGGGCGGCTCGAGCTCCGCGCTAGGGTCTTCGGTACACATTGTAGTGGGCCTTGGAGTCGCCGCTGCTCAGGATCCAGGCCACCTTGCCGATCGCGCCAAAGCCGTTCTCCTCCAGGAACTCATCCGTGATGCGGCCGAGGCGATAGGACGTCGGCAGGATCAGCGTGCCGACCTCGAAGCGGTCCATGATGGCCTCCAGCGTGCGCTGGTTCGTCGGAGGAAAGGAGACCTTGACCGGATAGTGGCTGACCGAATAGGCCATCATGATCTCGAAAGGAGCGATCAAGACCTTGTTCGGATCGTGGCGAATCTGCTCCAGGACCTCGAGGGCACGGTCCTGGACTTCCGTGGTCCGTCGGAGGGCGTCTCCGGCTCGACTGGCGCCGTAGACGCTACCGGCAACCAGGACCAGGGCTCCCAGCAAGAGCGCGATCCTCGAGCGGGTACGGGAGCGGGCTCGCTTCAGCCACTCGGTGGGGTAGAGAGAACCGCCGAGTGCGACGGCGCAGAAGGGGAAGACGAACATGGTCGTCCGCAGGGCCTTCTGCCCCTTCACGTCGTAGAGCAAGAGCTGCATCGCGAGCAGCACGAGCCCAAGAGCGCCTGCCGCCAGGGGCATCGGGTCGCGTCGCCAGCGGAGAGGGCTCAGAACCGTCGTGAGCAGAATGGCTCCCAGGCTGAAGACGAAGCCCAAGAAGCGGAAATGGGTCGGATCCGATCTGAAGTGACCCCGAAGGGTCAGCGCGTTGCGTTGGGCGTTGTAGGTAAAGCCCTCGATCCACTCGCCGACCGAGAGCGCCGGGGGTGGGTTCGGGAAGGCGTCCCCGTAGTTGAACTTGCCGTAGAGCACCCAGCTCAGCGGGACCTTGCCCTTGCCGGTGGAGAGCTGCCATTGGTTCAGCCCGTACAGGACCAGCGCGCTCACCAGGGTGACGAGGGCGACCGCGCCCAGCGTCCGTAGTCCAGGCCTGGCGTGCAGCAGCCACACGCCCATGGGGATCAAGATCAGGACGCCCGTCTCGCGGTAGAGGAAGGCGACCCCCAGGAGCAGAGGCACGATGGGCAGCTTCCAGCGCTCGGGGACCGCCAGGAACAGCGCGAAGAGCAGGATGCACAGGGCCCCGAAGGGCTGCTCGGTCAGGGCTGTCCAGGCGTAGCAGAGGTTGCCGGGGAAGAGGCAGAAGAAGGCTGCCGCCAGGAGACCCGGGCCGCGCCCGTAGAGGCGGTTCGCCGCCAGGAACACTCCGATGGCCCCCAAGACGAAGCCCGAGAGGGCCGGGAGCTGGCTCTGGAAGATGCCGAAGCCGAACAGCCCGTAGGAGAGGATCAGGGGCAGGTAGGAGCCCGGCATGTACGGGCGCCAGTCGTCGTTCGCGATGTAGGCGGGGTAGAGGATCCCGCTCTTGAGCTGGCCCGTGTCCAGGAAGGTGCGCGCCGTCGTGATGTACTGGGCCTGATCGACGAAGTTCTGAGCGATGTGCAGCCGCCCCGGTTGGAAGAGCGGGGCGTACGCAGCCAGGAGCAGCGCTGCGAACAGTCCGACTCCCAGGCACCACGCGAGCAAGGAGCGGCCCGCCGCGGGGCGGCGGGCCGTGCTCGGGGACGGGACGGTAGATTCCAGCGAGTCCATCCATCAGTATGATAGCAGCCCCAGAAGGAGTTTCGATCCGCTTGGCACCTCGCATCCTCGACCCCCGACGCAGAATTTCTCTTCGCTCTAGGATGGGCCTCTTGTTGGCCTTCAGCTTGCTCGCAGGCTGCGGTGGCGGAGAGCGCAAACGACCCAACATCGTCGTCCTGGTGCTAGACACCGTTCGGCTCGATTATCTCTCGGCCTACGGATACGACCGGCCCACGACGCCCTTTCTCGAGGACTTTGCCACGCAGGGGACTCGCTTTGAGCGCGCCTACTCGACCTCCTCGTGGACCCTGCCTTCCCACGGTTCGCTCTTCACGGGCACCATGCCCAAGACCCACCGAGCTCACCAGAGCGAGCTCGAGGTGGCGACCACGCTGCCTCTCTTGGCCGAGCGTCTGTGGGAAGTGGGCTACCAGACCGCGGGCCTGAGTGGCAACGTCTGGATCTCGCCCCGCTCCGGCCTGCACCGCGGCTTCGAGTTCTTCCGCAACTACGCCGGGACCTATCGGCAAAAGAACGAGCAGAAGGCCGCCGACCGCCAGGGCACCGGCATTTCCGTGGACGACCACGAGACGATCCAGGACCTTCGATACTGGATCGCCAACGAGCGGAACGAGGAGCGCCCCTTCTTCCTGTTCGTGAACCTGGTCGAGCCCCACCTGCCCTATCTTCCCCCCTGGCAGAATGCCCAGCACTTCCTGGGGTCGAACCAAGAACGCTGGCAAGCCGTGCAGCACTTCTATCCCCAGGCAACGGGGGCCAAGCTCCTCAAGCGCCACTACATGCGGGAGGAGCCCCTGGCCGAGGGCGAGTGGGCGACCTTGACGCGCATGTACGAGGGGGTGCTGCGCACGGCGGACGATCTGGCCCGGGCCATCACCGAAGCGGTCGATGGGTGCAGCGATCCGGAGAACACCCTGTTCTTCATTCTCTCCGACCACGGGGAGAACATCGGAGACCACGGCCACTTCACCCACATCTTCAACATCTACGATTCGAACCTACGCATCCCCCTCTTCGCCCGCGGGCCTGGATTCCCCGCAGGCGAGGTGCGCAAGGATCTGGTGCAGATCCTGGATCTCTACCCGACCATCCTCTCGGCGGCGGGGCTGGCCGTGGGGGAGCAGGCCATCGGTCTCGACCTGCGTGGCCAGAGTCCGGAGGATCGTCTGCTGCTCGCGTCGCTCGAGTACCCGAAGGTGTCCTTGGGCATCTTCTCGAAGACCGGCAAGGTCGAGCCCCTGGTGCCCTACATGACCGAGTTGCGGGCCGCGGTCAGCGGTCGCACCAAGCTCATCGTCAAGGGCACCGGCGAAGAGGAGATCTTCGATGTGCTCGAGGATCCGGGCGAGGAGAACCCGCTCGACCCCGCTGCGGTGGATCCGGCTCTCCTGGATCGGATGCGGCGTGCGATCGTGAACGCGATCGGAGAGCCTGCCCCCACGGTGCGTGGGCAGAAGACCGATTGGGACACGGCGGAGGGGCTGAAGGCCATCCGCGAGATGGGGTACGGCGGAGAGGAGTAGCCCGCTGGCCTAGGAAAGGAGCCGGAGAAGTTCGTCCGCCTGATCCCCGGGCGATCTTGTCTCCAGGCCGTGTTCGATCCTGCCGTCCGGACCCACCACGTACGTGATGCGTCGAGCGTAGGCTTCCGCCTCGGTTTCGCAGGCCCTGTAGGCGATGGAGACCTTCCGGTCGGTATCCGAGAGCAGCCGGAAGGGGAAGCCGAATTTCTCCGCGAAGGCGCGGTTGGCCTGGGGGGCGTCGAGGGAGATTCCGAGCACCTCCACCTCCGCGGCTTCGAATTCCGGGGTTCGATCACGGAACCCCTTCCCCTGAGCGCGTCAGCCGGGCGTGTCCGCCTTGGGATAGAACCAGAGGATCCAGCGTCGGCCAGCCAGATCCACGCTACGGACGGGGCGGCCGTTCTGGTCGCAGAGCTCGAAGGAAGGGGCCACGTCTCCGGGCTGGAGCAGGGTCCGCCCTTTCTGGAAGAGCAGTCGGTTCAGGAAAGTCCGTAGCATCGGTTCCGTCTGGCCGCGACATCCGCCGTCCGGCTAGTACTTCTTTGGATCGCGAAGGTACTTCGACGCTTCCTCGAAGCAATCGTCACCCATGTACTTCTCGATCAGGTCCTCCTGGGTCTCGACGGGCACCTGGTAGTCGCGATCGATCTCCCAGGTACCATCTCCCTTGTCGATCTTGGAGCCGGCGATGTGGAGCACCCTCAGTTCCTCGAGCAGCTCGGGGGCCCTGTCGCCCCGATGCCGGAGCAGGAAGTCGACCATACCCCACGAGGGCTTGGCCTGGCCCCCGTCGTACTTGCCCCGCTTGTACTTCGCGAAGTCCTTGATGCCGATGGACCTCTTCTTGTAGCGCGTGCGCAGGTCGTTGCCCCAGCTGGTGTGCTCGGTCGTGAAGACGAACTCCTCCCGGTAGGGGAAGCAGTAGACGCCGCCGCGCAGCTCGATCTCGGCGAACCACGCCCAGCCCTGGGTGAGCCAGTAGGGCTGGCGCCCGAAGCGGCGAGTCATCAGGAGCTGGGCCACGCGGTTCAAGAGCTCGTGCTCCGGACTCCACTCCAGGTCTTCCTTGACGTCGTCCTGCTCCATGTAGGAGCCGGCCAGGGGCTGTTCGAGTGCGAACCCGGTGTAGCTGGCCGCGTTCTTGGCCCACTCGGCCAGGTACGGATAGCCCTCCCCCAGGAACCCGAGTAGACCGGCCAGGTCCGCCTTGCTGCGGACGATCAGGAAGGTGATGGGTTCGGTGTCGGGCAGAGCTTCGGTGGCACCCCAGGAGTAGCTCCAGGTCTCCGGCTCCTCGGCCTTCACGTCGGGCTCCCCGACGATCTCCCACGGGGCAGGACCGCCCTCCGGATCCTCGGGCAGAGGGCCGTCCCCCGAAGAGTTCGAGGCCGAATCGGAATCTTGCTCGTCTCCCGGCTCGTCGAGCGAGTTCTCGTCCATGCGCTCGGGGGCCGGCAGGTGCTCCTCGAACAGGTCGAGCACGTCGGTGATGATCTCCAGTCGGTCGTCGTTCTTGCGGCGACTGCTCTCCTCGGGCGTGATCAACAGCACTTCGCCTCCGGGCAAGAGATCCATCTGGTACTTGCTGGCCTGGACCCAGGTACTCCAGTACTCGACGGCGGGCTTGACCCGGGCCGGGAAGTTCTCGGGGAGCGCGTCGGTGGCGTACTTCTTTCCCTTCCAATAAAGGTCAGGGCCCTCCGACGCCGCGGCCATGCCGGTCGAGAGCGTGGCGGTCAGGAAGGCGGTGAGGATGCGAGCGGTCGTGCGCATGTTCGGACTCATGGGATCAACGTCTCTCCGATAACCAACGACGAATTCGGCGGGCAAGGTTGTCCGTGTCCATGCCCAGCGCGGCCTGCAAGGCCTGGGCGTCGGGCTCGCCCTTCTTCAGGCGCTGGAAGAGGTCCGGCACGGACTCAGGCCGGGCTTCGAGCAGGTAGGCCGCCAGGACGTAGGACATGAGGAGGGTCTCGGGGGTCAACTGGTTGACCGAGAGCCTTACGACCTGGGTGTAGGAAGGGTGGTCCGGTCGCTGCAGGACCTGGTAGCCCTCGTCGATCCAGTTCGTGTCCGGATGGAGCAAGCGAGCGCGCAGTTCGTTCTCCGCGCTGGCCTCCAGCAGCTGGGAAGGCTGCACGAACCAGTTCAGGCGCGTGCCCACGAGCTCGCGAGTGAGGTAGAGGCCGAAGCCCTCGTAGATCCACCCGTGCTCCCAGTTGACGCCAAAGGCCGACTCGGTCCACCAGGACAGGCAGAAGCGCACGGTGGCATCGATCCTGCCGGGAGCTCCTTCCGTCCAGTGGACGAAGTCTCCGGTGCCCTGGATGCCCGAGCCCTCGAGGGTCCCCAGCTGCTTGCGGTAGTCGCCCTTCACGGTCGGATGGGCGTCCAGGAAGGTGCTCTTCAGGCTGGGGTTGGCGAGCAGGAAGACCGTGAACTGCTCGTGGAAGCGTCCCTTGCCGCCATACAGCTGCCCCAGGACGTGGTCGGCGGCCTGCACGGCGCGCGCAGCGAGCATCATCTCCTTGTCTTCACCTGTGCCCAGGACACGCACCAGGTCGTTGGCATAGACGCCGCGCCACGGGATCGAGAAGGCCTTCTCTCGATCGTTGGCCGTGCTCTTCTCGGGGTTGGGGGCGTTGCGATAGCCCTCGCGGACGATCTCCTTGATCTGGGCACGCCGCTCCTTGGCTCGGGGCGTTTCGCTCAGCACCCACTGCCCTTCGTGCAAGACCTCGCCCCGGAGCTCGTGAATCCCCGCATGGTCAGGATCGAAGAACAGGATCTCGTCGAAGGCCTCTTGCCGCTGTTCGTGGGACAGGGCGCTCTCTTCGGCCGTGGCCAGGTCGAACATGCGCTCACAGTAGTCCCGGCTCGCCTGGCGCAACTCCTCGGGAAACTTCTTGGCCGCGTCCTTGTCGAAGTTGCGCGGCTCCCGGCGCTTGGGGGACTCGATCCAGGCGCCCGTGTCGTCCTTCTTGTGCTGCAGCACCTTGCGGGACTCGGCGTGCTCCGGGTCGAAGCGCAGGATCGTGCGGTGCACCTTGTCCCGATCCAGGTAGATCTTCTCCTTCGAGCACCAATCGGCCAGCTCTTCGAGACTCACGACCAGGTCGCTGCGGGCCTCTTCGCGGCCGGTCTTGAAGCTGTCCGATTGCGCCTTCACGGGCGCGGCCAAGAGTCCGATCAGCAAGGTGACTCCCAGTCCTCCCCAAATCCTCATCGGCGATCCCCCTTCGCTCGGGTTCGATGGAGCGTTTGGCCAATCATAGAGCCGCACGGTGGAGCGGATACCCGCTTTTTCCAAGGCGGCCTGGGGCCCTTGGCGCTCTTTTCTTTTTCGATACCCGTCCGGGCAAGGCCCGGCCTCCCACGGAGCATGGAGTGCGTTCGCGGGGGCGCTCCAGCTAGAGTGGGGCCATGGTGCAGCCGAGTGCAGCTCTCCTGTTGGAGGGTCTAGGGAGGACGTTCGGGACCCGCCGGGCGCTGTGGGACGTGGGTCTCGAGATGGCACCCGGGGAGATCGTGGGGCTGGTGGGGCCGAACGGGGCCGGCAAGACGACCTTGATCAAGTTGATCGCGGGCTTCCTGCGCCCGGATGCGGGCCGGGTACGCGTGCTCGGAATGTGTCCGCGACGACGGTCGAGGCAGGTGATGGAGCGGGTGCGCTTCGCCTTTGCGCCGCCACCTCTGTTCGAGCCTCTCACCGCCCGGGAGCACCTGGTCCACCTGCCCCGGCTGGGGGGCACAGAGGTGTCGCGCTCCGAGATCGACCGCGCGTTGCAGGTGGTAGGGCTCGACGAACGAGCCGATGAACCTGTGCGGACCTTCTCCACTGGGATGCGCCAGCGCCTGACCCTGGCCCAGGCCATCCTGCCCATGCCGGAGCTGCTGGTGCTCGACGAGCCGACGGAAGGGCTCGACCCCCTTGCGGTGCTCGAGCTGCGCTCCTTGCTCGTGCTCCTGCGGGAAGAGCACAACCTGACGATCCTGCTCTCGAGCCACCTCTTGGTGGAGATCGAGGAACTGGTGGATCGCATGCTGGTGCTCTCCAACGGGGAAACGCTCTTCCTGGGGACGCCCGGTGAGCTGACGGAGCACACCGCCCGACTGCGACTGAAGGTCGATCGAGCGGAAGCGGCGCAGGAGGCTTTCGGCGAACGTGGGATCGCCAGCCAGATGGTCGGCGACGAGCTCGAACTCGCGCTCGACGGGACGGATCTGGAAGGGGCTCGCGCGATTCTCCGCGCGCGGGGGCTCGCGCTGACCGGCTTCCGGACGCACCGCGCGACGCTGGAGGAAGCCCTGCTCGAACGCCTGCGGCAAGGAAAAGGGCGCCCGTGATCCAGCTCGAGATCCTGCGCCTGTGGCGCTCCCGGCGGCCCCTTCTGGCCGAGGCCGCGATCCTGTTCTTCCTGGCGATGATGCTGCTCGGCTTCTACACGTACGCCCAGACCAAGACGGGCGGAGGAGCGGACTTCCGCTACACCTTCGAGAACCGCTCCTACTTCAATGGGCTGACCTTCGCGATCTACGCCTTCTACTTCGGCTTTCTCCTGATCCTGCCCATCTTCGTCGCGACCGAGGGCGGTGCCCAGATCGCCGGCGACACCTCCCGGCGGACGCTGCTCCTCTTCTTGACCCGCCCCGTCGGCCGAGGGCGCCTGTTCCTCGGCAAGTTGGCGGTTGCGACGGGCCTCGGCTGCCTGCTCGTGGCGGACCTCTTGATCACGAGCCTGTTGATCGGGTTGCTCGTGGTGGGCTGGGGAGACCTCGACCTCTATCCGGGCGTGCTGCAGATGACCGATCGCCACCAGCACCTGGGGCAGTCCCAGGCCCTCCTGCGTTTTGCCTACGCCTGGCCGGCCGCCACCGTGGCGCTGTTCGCTCCCCTGTCCCTGAGCCTGTTGATCTCCTCCTGGGCACGCAGCGCGGTCAACGCGGTCGGTGTGTCGGTGGCCGTCTACCTCGTGCTGTACGTCGTCTCGGAGATCCACTTCTTCCAGGACTTGCGCCCGTGGCTCTTCACGAGCCACATGGCGTACTGGCGGGAGCTGTTTCGGGAAGAGGTGGATTGGCCCTCCCTCTTTCGAGACGGCGCCAAGCTGATGGGGTTCAGCTGCCTCTTCCTGGCCCTGGCCTTTCACCGCTTTCGGACGCGGGAAGAACGGTGAGGCTGCGTTCGGGCGTCGGCCTGGAAGCTCTCCTCTGGGGCGCGGCCTTGGCCTTCTTCCTGTTCGGGTTCGGATGGGTCGTTCGGCCCGCGCTTCCCTTCGTTCCCGGTCCACGCCCCGCGGGCGGACTGCGCGTCGTGACCTGGAACGTCGGGGGCAGTTCCCCCGGCTCGTCCAACGCCCTGCTGGACGAGGACCTGGATCGGGTCGCGTCCGTGCTGCGCGAGCTGGATCCGGACCTGTGCTTCTTGCAGGAGCTGAGGGACGAGCGGCAGCTGGGCCGACTACGGCGCAGGCTGGGGACGGGCTGGGTGGACTCCATCAACCGCGGACTGGGCAACCGGCGCGTCGCGGTCTTGGCTCGACGCGGGGAGCTGGTGGACTTCGAGCTCCCGGGGAACGCAGGCCGAGCGCTCGGAGTCGAGTATCGCTCCGGGGTCGGCCCCGAGGTGCAGGCGGTCAGTGTCCATGCGGACGCCTTTTCCTCGGAGCGGCGCAACGTCGAGATCGGAACCTGCGTCGAAGAGCTGCGAGCCCGCCCTGGCCCCCATCGTCTCCTGGTGGGGGACTTCAACGTCGACCTCGACCTGGACAAGCGACGGGATCTGTTCACGGACGACGAGTACCTGGACGTCGAGACCT
>JAUIEE010000599.1 GCA_030428965.1 bacterium
CCGTCGGGGCTGGAGCCTGGAGGAGATCCACGAGGCCACGCACATGGACCGCTGGTTCCTCGAGAACATGCGCGAGCTGGTGGACTTCGAGGCCGAGCTCGGCAACGCGATCCTGACCCCCGAGCTGCTCAAGAAGGCCAAGACCTACGGCTACTCCGACCGTCAGATCGCCCTGGCCGCGGGCACGACGCCCGACGCCGTCGCGGCCCTGCGGGACGAGCACAAGCTGAAGGCGGTCTACAAGCTCGTGGACACCTGCGCCGCCGAGTTCGAGGCCATCACGCCGTACTACTACTCGACCTGGGAAGACGAGAGCGAGGCGCGCAGCAAGGACAGCCGCAAGATCATGATCCTGGGCGGCGGGCCCAACCGCATCGGCCAGGGGATCGAGTTCGACTACTGCTGCTGCCACGCGGCCTTCGCCGCCAAGGAGATCGGCTGCGAGTCGATCATGGTCAACTCCAACCCGGAGACGGTCTCGACCGACTTCGACACCTCGGACTACCTCTTCTTCGAGCCCCTGACTCACGAGGACGTGATGAACATCGTCGGCGTCCTCGAGCCCGACGGCATCATCGTCCAGTTCGGCGGTCAGACCCCGCTGAACCTGGCCAAGGGCCTGCACCAGGCCGGGGCGCCCCTGATCGGCACCTCGGTCGAGTCGATCGACCGCGCCGAGGACCGCGAGCACTTCTCGGACTTCCTGCGCAAGCTCGACCTGCGCCAGCCGGAGAACGGCATCGCCAAGAACGCCGGGCAGGCCTTCGAGATCGCGCGCCGCATCGGCTACCCCGTCATCGTCCGTCCCAGCTACGTGCTCGGCGGACGGGCCATGGAGATCGTTTGGGACGACGCGAGCCTCGATCGCTACATGTCCGAAGCGGTGCAGGCCTCGCCCGAGCACCCGGTGCTGGTCGACCGCTTCCTGGAGGACGCGATCGAGGTCGACGTCGACGCCATCAGCGACGGCAAGCGGGTCATCATCGCCGGCATCATGGAGCACATCGAGGAAGCCGGAGTGCACTCGGGCGACTCGGCCTGCGTCCTGCCTCCCCACACCCTCGACACGCCCGTCCTGAACGAGATCGCGCGCGCCACGAAGGCCATGGCCCTCGAGCTGGGCGTGATCGGGCTCATGAACGTGCAGTTCGCGGTCAAGGACGACGCGGTCTACATCCTCGAGGTCAACCCGCGCGCCTCACGCACGGTCCCGTTCGTCAGCAAGGCCACCGGCGTGTCCTACGCCAAGCTGGCCGCCAAGGTCATGTGCGGCAAGACCCTCGAAGAGCTCGGCTGCACCGAAGAGGTGGTTCCGCCCTACTTCTCGGTCAAGGTACCCGTGTTCCCCTTCAACCGCTTCCCCAACGGCGACCCGATCCTGAGCCCGGAGATGCGTTCCACGGGCGAAGTCATGGGCCTGGACGCCGACCTCGGGCTGGCCTTCCTCAAGGCCTACATGGCCGCCGGCATGGTCCTCCCGCGCCACGGCCGCATCCTGATCACGGTCAAGTCGGCCGACAAGCGCGCCATCGTCAGCGAGGCGCGCGTCCTGACCGCCCTCGGCTACGAGGTCGTCGCCACCTCGGGCACCTACCGCGCCCTGCAGTCCAGCGGCGTTCCGGTGACGCGCGTCAACAAGGTGCACGAAGGCCGCCCGCACATCGTCGACCTGATCAAGAACCGCCAGATCAGCCTCGTCCTGAACACCCCCCTGGGCAAGAAGGAGCGGCGCGACGACGCCGAGATCCGAGCAGCGGCCGTCAACGCCTCGATCCCCTGCATCACGACCCTGGCCGGCATTCGAGCCGTGGTGAGCGCGCTGTCCGCCCTGCACAACTCCGAGCTCGCGGTCCTCAGCGTGCAGGAGTACCACGCCCTGCCGTCGGGCGCCAAGCCGGTCCAGGCCTAGGACGTCGGCCTGGAGGGGCGCTCTAGCATTGGGGTGCTCACCACGCTGGGGGCACCCTATCGAAACCCGGGGACATCTAAGACTTGATGTCGTTGGGGTTGCAACGGCAGCGTGAAGCGCAATGCGCCCTGAGGCACCATCCAAACCGAGAGACCCGCGCCTGCGGCTTCTTTGCCGTGACTGATCTCACTTGACGGCCCTTGACCCCCGAGGCCTACTCGGAGGGCTGACCTAGCC
>JAUIEE010000134.1 GCA_030428965.1 bacterium
GCCGCCCGAGGCGTTCGAGGTCTACCTGAGCCAGGGGCTCGAGCGCAGCTACTCGGCGGTCGCCAAGCACTTCGGCGTCTCCAAGGTCGCGGTCACCAACCGCGCCGTGAAGGAGAAGTGGCAGGAGCGGCTGGCGAAGATCGAGGAGGAGGCGCGCGACGCCTTCGACAAGCGCGCCGCCCAGAGCCAGGAGGAGATGCGCGACCGGCACATGAAGGTCGCGCGGGCGATCCAGACCAAGGCGCTGCAGGCGCTCCAGCGGCACTCGCTCAGCTCGGCGATCGAGGCGGTGAAGGCGCTGGAGACCGCGGTGAAGATGGAGCGCACGGCCGCGGGCGAGGTCTCCGAGCGCACGGCGGTGATGGTCGAAAAGACGATCCGCCGCGAGATGGAGCAGCTCCTGGACGTGGAGGAGGAGCGGGAGGACGAGGGGGCCGAGGATGGCTCCGAGTGATCCGCGGCTGCGCCTGCGGAAGGACGATCTGTTCGCCTACCTGCTCTACACGCCCCACCCGGGGCAGGCGGCCGTGCACCGCTCGCGCGCGCGGCACCGTGTCCTGGCCTGCGGGACGCGGTGGGGGAAGAGCACCTGCGCGGCCGCGGAGGCGCTCGCGGGTCTGATGGCCCCCTGCGAGCAGAGTCTGGGCTGGGTCGTGGGGCCGACCTACGACCTGGCCCAGCGCGTCTACTCCAGCGTCAACCGGCTGGTGAAGCTGCGCCTGGCGCACCGCGTGGTCGAGGAGGACGAGCGCCAGCACCGGCTCGTGCTCCGCAACCTCTCCGGCGGCCTGAGCGAGGTGCGGGCGAAGTCCGCGGACCGCACGGCCTCCCTACTGGGGGAAGCCCTGGACTGGGTGGTCGTGGACGAGGCCGCGCGGCTGAAGCGCGAGGTGTGGGACGCGCACCTGGCCCCGCGGCTCGTGGATCGCAGGGGCTGGTCGCTGCTGCTCTCGACGCCCCGGGGCTGCGACTGGTTCTACAGGGCGTGGCGGCGCGGGCAGCGCGGCAGGGACGACGAGACGGAGTCCTGGCAGGCCCCGACCTGGACGAACCCGCACGTGCCCGAGGAGGTCGTCGAGGCCGAGCGGGCGCGGCTGCCGAAGGAGACCTTCGACCAGGAGTTCGCCGCGAAGTTCCTCGGCGAGAGCACCGAGCCCTGCGACACCTGCGGCGGGCCGGACCCCGAGGTGCCGGGCATCGTCGTGCTCGACGAGGGCGAGGAGCTAGGGGAGTGCCCCGAGTGCGACGAGCCCGTGGACGAGGACGGCCGGACGGTGGTGAAGCTGTGGCCCAACGGCAAGCCGCACCTGACGCGGATCATCCTGCACCCGGGGCCGGCGAACCAGCAGGAGGAGCGGGCGGCGGAAGTCTCAACTCCAGGTGCTAAACCCGTGGACCCGTCTCGTCTGGGCGATCCGTGGAGCGCGGACGTCGCCGGGTTCACGGAGTCAAGGTAGAGTCGGGAGAATCATCGGGTTCCAAGGGGGCCCCGACGACCCAGCGCCATCGGGGAGTTGGTTTCCGGTCGCGTGTCGAGCTTTTGGGCCACTTCGTTGATCGTGGCCCAGTGAGGAGGCACAAAGATGCCTGCTCCTGCGCTTGCGATACTGAGCCCCGGACGTCGCTCGACAGAGGTACTTAGTGTACGCCATCTCCCGTCTACTCAGTCTGGCGATCCTGTGCTTCGCCCTTGGTGCCAGATGGTCCACGTATAGACGACTTGCAAGGGCCCCAACCTATGACAACCGTCTCAAGCCATTTGCCATCTACTCACTCATATCGTGGTCAGTATGGTCGCTCCTGTTCATTGGCTATTCCATCAATAGCTGGGGGAGCGGTGAAGAGGGCGCGGCGCCCATAGATAGGGGGGCAATCCCGTACTGGATTCTGATTGCGGGTAGCGGCATTCAGTCGGGGCTCTTACTAAACGCCGCCTGGATCATCAACAGTTCCCGTATTCATCGGTGGGTAGAAACACTCTCCTGGCTCGGAGTCTGGTGTGGAGCGTGGCTGATTGGCTCCTTCTTCCTGGGAGCGGATGGCGGGGAGGTCTTCTCGCTCAAGACCTACGATGGCGTAGTCGCGGTTGTGGGATTCTGGGGCTTCGTGCCGGCATTGCGACGAATGGAGCTTGGCTGGAGCTTCACGGTGCCCTTCGTGCTGTATGGAGGGGTGCAGGTAATGTGGGTGCTAGAAGATGTTCTAAGCACCTATTTTGGGCCACAGTTCAGTCAACCAATTCTGGCGGGCCAGTTCTACTGGGCGGCGATCCTTCCGGTGCTCCGTTCACTTGTTCTCTTTGCATGGGTGCGGGTGATCAGCCGGCTTGGTACTTCAGCTGAGATGTCATTCCTCTCAACTGCGAAGGGGTTGGCGCGGGCTCAGGCGAGCGGGATTCTCGATAGGGCCTTTCGCGTGATGATCAGTTCGACGGTGGAAGATCTGCAGCAGGAGCGTAAGGCGGTAGACGAGGCTATCGCGTCGCTGGAGGGTCAGCGGTTCAGGTCGGAGATGATGGGCAGTGAGCCAGGTACGCCCCGACAGGTGTGTGAAGAGATGGCGCGAACATGCGATATCTTCGTGCTGATCATCGGTGCCCGATATGGGCACGAGACGACCGACGGGGTTTCGGTCGTGGAGTGCGAGTACAACGCTGCCTTCAGGCAGGATCGGGACAAGATCCTCGTGTACTTGAAGAAGGTGCGCAGGACGGATGAACGCTTGAAGCGATTTGTGGCGCGGATCGCCAATTTCGATCGTGGGCACTTCTTCTCTACGTTTGAGTCTCCTGAAGTGCTTAGCCAGCGAGTCCGTCGCGATGTCGTTCAGTTGCTCACAAGGTGGGCCCGTGCCAGGTCGCAGAGTAAGGCCTGAATGCCGGCGGAAGGGCAGAGGGGGTGGCGTGTAAGGCCGCCCAGGCGTCGCATTTGTTCGGAAATGGGGCCAGCCACCCTACCTGCCAGATTCCCCAGGCTGTACCGGAGTCTGAATGCTGAGCTCCCGAATGCGCCTCTCTCAACGCAGCAGTCCTCAAGATGTTCTGTGTTCGTCCGCGCCTTGGTGGCTGTGCGCTTCGTCGGCGGTTGCAGTGGCGTCCCTCTTGGCGATGATCTTCGTAAGAAACTCCTCCACCGCTGCCCACTGCTGTTCCTTGGCGGGAACGGGCTTAGAGTCAACCAAGCGGAAGCTGATGTTGCGGATGCTCTTGCCATCGAGGGCAAACGCCTCCGACTTCTCAATGGTGCGCCAAGGGTTCCGTAGCTGCGGCGGCCCCATTACTAGCTTGGCAGGGTTGGTTGTCAGGGGGCCGCGCCAGCGGGACGCCTGTTGTAGCAACACAAAGACTATGTTGCCGTCGGTCTCGCACACCATGTGCTTGACGGTGCCCTTGTAGAGCACACCAATACGTCCGCGGGCCGCTTCGTTCCCTTGGACGATGTCGGCGTACACCCGTGCAACGCGCTCTTCGGGTGGCTCGAACCGATTAGGCCACTGGAGTACTCTTGCGGCCTTCAACAAGACCAGCCAGTAGCCCGCGCCGAGTGGCTGCACGGCATCGACCAGACCGATCGCGCGAAGTGCTCCGTCTACACACTGTGCGAGGCGAAAGCGGCAAGGAAGGGACGCCTTCGCCAGTTGCATGCGATATCGAGTCAACCCGCTCGCGTCGGGTGGTACTGTCGGCAGCTCGCACCGAAGACTGAACTCGTGTATCGCCATCCCCGTCAGTGCCGCAGATTGAAGCGCGTGGACGGTGAAGCCGGTGAGTGCGATCGACCCGACCATGATCCAGGTGCCGTTCCAGACGGCCGGTGGAAACGTCAGCAGGTATGCGATGGCGGGCGATCGAACGTCCTCCTCTGATGAGGCGATCTCCATCAACGTCTCGCCGCAGTCACCGAACAGGGCGCTGTAGGACGCTAGCGCGATGAACCAGTTGGCCATCGAGAACAGCAGCAGGCCGAACGCCCGCGTCGAGAGGCTTGAGCGACGAAGTGCCCTGGCTCGGAGGGCCAAGGCAATGGTCATGCTGAGAACTCCCGGCGTCAGGAATACTGCAGCCAGGATGGTGCCGTTCAGCAGCGGCATGACTTGAGGTCAGGCCGCGCCTTCGAGCGAGTCCAGCAACTGCTCGCGTTCTGACTCGCTCAGGCTCCGGCGAACCCACGCGTCGCCGTCATGGTCGGCAACAACCCACCTCAGCGTGCGAAGCGAGTCGAGGGTGGTATCAACCCCCGAGCCGTGGCTCGCGTAGACGTCGATCTTCTTCTTTGACGGGACCACCACGACGATGCCAGGCACCTCGATGCTCGCAAGCTCGGTGAGCTCCGTCTGGACAAGATCACGCAACGTGCGGAACCGCTGGTTCGTCAGGAGCATGTTTGCCTCATCGTCGTGAAGGGCTCTGGCCTTCGTGCCAGGCTATATCGGCAGGCGCAGGTACAGCGTACAGCGGGATCGGGTTCTCCGCGGGCCCGCGCATCCCTCTGAAGCCACTGCCGTAACAGGACCCTAACCTGCGCGGTCGGGAGATCAACCCCGGGTCGGCCAACTTATCGGGTCCCTTGGAGCGGCAGGTTCGGGGCGTGTCGGGGGCCTCTCGTCCGCGTCGGCAGGCAGATCCAAAGATCATCGACATGCCGGGGCATTGTGGGGCCTTCATGGCGCCACCGCCCAACGCGCGGCGGCGACCCACGGAGGCCACGGTGCACATCCTCGACGCGCTCGCACGGTATCTCGTGCAGCTCCAGGCGGACGGCCGCTCCGCCCACACGATCCGCCAGTACCAGCGCCACGTCCGGCTACTCGCCGGGTGGTTGGACGAGCGGGGCCACAGCGGCCTCGTCGGCGATCTCGACCACGAGGACCTCGCGCTCTTCCTCGCGTCGCCCACGGCCACCACGCGGCCGGACGGGCGGCCCAAGAAGGCGACCTCGGCGAACACGCTCCGCTCCTCGCTGCGGACGTTCTTCGGCTACCTCCACGCGGCTGGCTACACACCGACGAATCCGGCTCGGTTGATACGTCGGGCGCGGTGCGGAACCCCGCCGCCGCGAGCCCTCATCGTGGACGAGGAGCAGCGGTTCCTGGCGGCGATCCGTAACGCCCCGCCACGCGACCGGATGCTCTTCACGCTGATGCTGCGAAGTGGTATCCGGTTGGGGTCGGCTCTGGCCCTGGGCGTCGAGGACGTGGACCTGGACCGGCGCGAGATGCTGCTGCGCGAGACGAAGAACGACCGGCCCGACGTGGTGTTCGTGCCTGAGGCGCTCGTGCGTCCGCTACGCGAGTACATCAGCGACCGCGAGCGCGGGCCGCTGTTCCCCACGCGCACCGGCGGCCGGGTGTCGGCGCGGCATGCCCAACGGCGGTTCAGGGTCTACACCGAGGCCGCCGGGATCCGTGGGGCCTCGCCGCACGCGCTGCGGCACACGTTCGCCACGCGGCTCTACGAGCGCACCGGGGACATCGCCCTGGTGCAGCGGGCGCTGGGGCATCGATCCATCGCCAGCAGTCTCGTCTATCTGCGCACTTCCCCGCGGCACCCGGACGTTGCTCTGGGCCCTGGACCGTCCCGTCTCGGTTGGCATGGCTCGTAAGAAGAACCAGAGGCGCACTTCAAGCGACGGCGAGTCAGCAGGAAGGGACTGGCGGAATCCCCTGCGCGGGACGCTCTCGGACGAGCACTTCACCACCTACCAGAGGATCCCGGCGGCTCAGGAACGACGCGCGGGGGAGTGGCGCAGCATCTTGAAGCCAGAGGCGGTCCCGTCCCTCGACTTCCGCCGCGCCGTCCTCGAGTTCGCGCCGGTGCCCACATGTCCAGAGGGGCTCCAGGAGCTCGTCGAGTTCCTCATGTCAGCCCTCGGATTCGGATACATGGCCCCGCTGCTCACGGACGAGCAGTGGGCGAACGAGAGCACACAACGCTACCTACCCTACGCCCAGTTGGACGTCGCGTGCTTGGTCCGGTCGCTGAGCCTTGAGTGCGAGGTCAGGGGGATCTCTTCCGAGAGGCTCGCGCTCCTTGCGTCGGACTGGCAGGGGCTGTTCAGAGGCCAGGCCGGGCCACGAGACGCACTGATCCTCTTCGAGGGGCGGGTCCCGCCGGACGAACTGAAGTCCGTTCTGAGCGCGACCACGCAGCGCCTGCTGCGGCAGTCCGAGATGGAGATGCTCAACGCTCGTGATGCTGCCGGCCCCGAGCCCAAGAAGAAGGCTGCCCGCAAGAAGCGTGGTCGGAAGCGTCAGTACGACCCGGTGAAGGACGAGAAGCTGGTGGAGGACTTCCAGGTCTCGGGCATGACCGAGACCGAGTTCGAAGGCCAGAAGGGCCTCGACGCCGGGTCGGTCCGCAAGGCGAAGGACCGGGTCAAGTCCCGCAAGCGGAGGCGCCGCCGATAGGTCGTGCAAGGGGGTTCAATTGTTCCCGGTGCACTTCTCCGAAGGCCAGAATCGGCCTTCTCGGGGGCTTAGGAGGGGGTTGCGGGCGGGTTGTGATCGGGGCCAATTCACCTCGAATTAGTCCGTCCTAGTCCCTGCGGAGACTGGCTGCCGTGGACCTAGCCCACGGAGCAGATCCCCACTTCGCCCGCCGGGCCGCGGGTGCCGTCGAGGTGCCGCGAGGCGCGGTCCCCGGTGTCGTCCGCCCGACCCCCGACAGCCTGCCCTGGCCGATCCGGCAGCGGCTGCTCCGCGCCGGCACCCCGGCGGCCTTCACCTACGAGGCCCTGGTCCAGCTCGCCGCCAACCACGTGGACGGGGCGGTGTTCGCTCGGCACGAGGCCATCGCCGCGAAGCGTGCCGCGCTCGGAGCCGCCACGAGCGCCCGGAGCATCTCCCGGCATCTGCGGGCACTGGAGGACCACGAGCTCCTGGTCCGCCTAGAGAGCCGCGAGACGCACCCTGGTGGCGACAAGGTGTACGCGAGCCTCCTCGTGCTGCTGGGCTACCACGCGGCCACGGACGCGATGGTGGGCCTCTCGTGGGCCGTCTGCAGGCGCCTGGCGTGGGGGCCCCACGGGCTGCGCGCAGCCGTCCAGGAGGGCTCCCTCAACGAGCTGTCCACGATCGCTGGCCCGTACCGGGACCGGACCCAGCGCCAGAAGGGTCGGCGTAGGCTGCGCCTCGACCAGTACCTGCCGCCGCTGCGGAGGACGGCGCGCGGCGACAACCGTGAGCGGTCCGAGCAGGTCATCGCCCGGGTCGGTGCGGCGTGTGATCGAGTGCTGCTCCCGTGGGTTCTCACCCATCAGGTCGGCCACTTTGTGGCGGACCTAATACCAGAGGGAGCGGGCTCCGAGCCTCCCGGTTCCGTCCCTAGCGGGACGGGATGTTCCGCTCCTGGCGGAGCGGGGTGTCGTTCCGCCCCTGGCGGGGCGGACTGTCGGCCAGGCCAGGACGGAGAGAGCGACCCCGGGGATGCCGACGGCGGCTGCGGGGACTTCGCGTCGCGGCGATCTGCCACCGAGGGGGTGTCCACGGCTCCGGGGGCCGGCACCTCTCCTGGGGGTTCCAAGCCGGCTTCGCCCGGTCCTTGCCCCCCAGAACAGTCCGCGCGCCAGCGCGGAAGAACACCCCGCCCGTCAGGGCGGAAGACACCCCGCGCGTCAGCGCGGAACACAGCCCGCGTAGCGGAAGGAGCTGGCGATGGGCGGTAGCTCCCTCTACCGACTCCTGCGGGTCCTGACGGACGCGGGGATCAAGCTCCAGAGCAACTGCCGCCCGAACATCGTCGGGTTCCTCGACGTTGGGTTCGAGGACGACGACGCCCGCCGCAGGTGGCTGCTCCAGGCCGCATTCGCGGTACGCGTACGGAACGTTCAGAACCCCGGCGGCTACATCAAGACGCTCGCCGACCAGCATGTGCACCGGATCCTGAGCCCCGCCGAGCGCGAGCGGTTCGAGGAGGCCGTCGGGCAGGGCTTCGGCCGCAGCCGCTGGGACCTGCCCAGGCCCTCCGGGGCACAGGAGCCTGGAGGCCGTCGTGGCTGAGCGGCAGCCGATCACGGTCTCGGGCGTGGAGCTCACCCACAGCGCGCCCCCGGACGCACTGAAGGGCCTGCTCGGCTGGCTCCGCTTCGACGTGAACGGGGCGCTCCGGCTCGACGGGGTCGCCCTGCGGCGGACGAGGGAGGGCACGATCGCGCTGACGTTCCCGGCCAGGAGAGACCGCCAGGGCCGCGATCACCCGCTTGTCCGGCCGCTCGATTCCGAGGCCCGCGCGGCCATCGAACGCCAGGTCCTCGCGGCTCTCGGCCTGGACGAGGGGGCCACGCCGTGACGTGGCCCGCACACGCGCTCGCGGCCGCACAGGCGGGCCACGGGGCCTCCGAGCCGGGCGCGCAACACACGGCCACACAGCGCGCCACAGGGGCCGCTGTGGAGCTGCTGGAGCAGCTGGCGGAACAGCACGCGGAGGCTGCCCGAATCGCCCAAGAGCTGGCCCAGATTCTCGCAACACAAGTTGCTGGACCGGCCCCAGTCGAGGCTGCATGCGATCCCGTGGAACAGCAGCCGTTCCTGACCGTTGCCGACCTCGCCGAGCGCCTGAACGTGGCCCCGGGGACCGTCCGTCGGTGGAGGCGGCAGGGGGCGCTCCCGCCGGGCATCGACCTCGGCGGGGTGGTCCGGTGGCGGCCCGAGGTGATCGAGGCGTGGATCGCCGAACGGGAGGAGGCCGGGCGGTGAACCGCGGCCGCGCACTCGGCCCCGGCGCGCTCCGCAAGAGGGGCAAGGTCTGGGTCCTGGACTGGACCTCGGCCGACGGCCGCAGGCGGCGCAAGGTCCTCGGCGGTGACCGGCGCACGGCCGAGCGCATCCGGGCCGAGCTGATCCGGGCGCGCGACCTCGAGCTGGCCGGCATGGGCGCCGAGGGCGGCCAGGAGATGCCGCTCGGCGACCTGCTGGAGCTGTACCTCGCCGACTTGCGGCCGCGGGTCACGTCGATGCACTTCAAGAACGTCGAGCAGCGGCTGCGCCACGTGGTCGAGTGCTTGGGCGAGAAGCGCGTGGGGGACCTGCGCCCGATGGACGCCGTGCGGGTGCGGAGCGAGGCCACGGCGGGCGGGGCGTCGAACCGGACCGCGAACCTCCTGATCGACCGGCTGCGCGCCATGCTGCGTTGGGCCGAGGAGAACGAGCTGATCGGCGCGAGTCCGATCCGCCGGCTGAAGCGGCTGCCCGAGACCCGCGACCACCAGAAGTACCGCCGGCGCGCGCTCACCGAGGACGAGATCGCCCGGCTGCTCGCCGCCTCCGAGGCCGACGACGCCGAGTGCGCCGTCCGCTGGGAGGTAGGCCAGGTCTACGGCGGGGGAGCCAAGGCCCGGCCCGGGTCCGTGCGCGTGCCCCAGACGCCGTTCTGGACCGCGCTGCTGGAGACCGGCGCGCGGTACGGCGAGCTGCGGCAGGCCACGTGGGGGGACGTGGACTTCGACCGCGGCGAGCTGGTCCTGCGCAGCGAGAACACGAAGTCGCGCAAGCAGCGCGCGATCCCGCTGCGCCCCGAGACCGTCGAAGCCCTGCGACGCCTCCGTGCGCTTCACCAACGCGTGTACGGGCGGCTGGCGACCGTCGCGGACCCGATCTTCCTCTCGCCGGACGGGCGGCCCTGGGGGCGCTACACGACGAATGCGATGCGGATCTTGGACCGCGTGCTCGGCCGCGCGGGCATCCCCAAGATTAACGCGCGTGGCGAGAAGCTCGATGTCCACGCGCTCCGGCACAGCGCCGCGACGCGCCTCCTCCGCGGCGGGGCCGGCCTCGCCAAGGCCCAGCGGCTGCTCGGCCACAGCGACCCGAAGCTCACCGCGGCGGTCTACGGCCACCTGGATGCCGAGGACCTCCGCGAGGCCGTCGAATCCCTGCCACCTTTGTGCCCCGCACCAGCGAACACCGCCGCCTCGTAGGGACGGCGCCTACCCATGGAGACTCACGAAATGACTCAGACAGCCAAGAAGGCCCGCAACCGCCGCAGCCCCGAGCAGATCGTCGCCGATCTGGAGGCCGAGATCGCCCGCGTCAAGGCGAGGGCCGCAGCCAAGGAAGCCAAGCAATCCGACCAGGGGAAGACGTTCCTGGTGGCCGTGAAGTCGGTCGACAAGGCACTCCGCGTCGCCGGGGATGCCAAGGACCGAGACATGGTCCATGCCTTGGAGGCAGCGCGAGCGGCCCTCGGCAAGCACCTCGTCAAGATGGGCGTCCGTGCACCCGTGACCGGCGCGACGCGCAAGCGAGCCGGTCGGGGCGAGGCGTGATGCAGTTCCACGAGAGTCCGCTCGGGCGCCGCTTCCTTGAGCGGGACATGCCTCAGCTGGTCAAGCAGCTCACCACCCTGAGCGACTCCCTGCGGCGGATCGCTGCTGCGATGGAAGCGTCAGCGTGCTCCAGTGGCAGGAAGGGCGAGCGACCCCGTGAAACCTAGTCAACGCACGCGCATCGGAGGGCCCGCCACGGAGATCCTCATCGACGGCCGCGCCTACGAGGAGTGGACCAGCGGCGAGCTGCTCGACCTCACGTCGGCCCTTGGAGATGTGTGCCAAGGCGCGGCTGGCCTGATCGAGGGTGCCTCCACACCCGAGCAGCGGTATCTGGCGATGGAGGAGCTAGAGGCCGATCGTCGTCGCGAGGTCGCGGCCTTCAGGGCCCTGGGGTACCTGCGTCTAGCCCTGTGCCCAAAGGACAGCCCCACGAGCAAGCGGTACTACCGCCTGGTGCGCCGGTCGAAGCGCGCCGGCGACGAGGCGGCAGAGCGTGAGGCCCAGCGGATGGAGTACGTGCTCGGGTGTGAGTACGCGGGAATCGTCCCTGAGGACGGGGACTCGACGGAAGTGCAACCCTAGCCCGCGGCGAGCACGGCCCTTGTCGGGGCAAACAGGTCAGATCCCGGCTGGGCCCACCTCGCCCGATTCCGGGTTATGTGATGGTGGGCGATCACCGGATTCTGGAGACTGCTCGGCTTCCCAAGCCCAACGAGCCCCAACGAACATGACGACCAAGAAGCGAAACCGCCGGACTCCCGAAGAGAAGATCGCTGACCTCCAGGCCGAGATCGAGAAGATCAAGGAGCGGGCGGCCCAGGCCAAGGCGAAGAAGGACCCGGCCCTCCGGCACATCTCCAGCGCGGTCCGAGCGATCGACAAGGCCGCGGCGGAGACGAAGGACTCGGCGACGCGCACTGCCCTGGCGGAGGCACGGGGGACGCTGGCGAGCTGCCTTGCCCTCCACGGTGTGCTCCAGGGCGGTTCAGGCGCGAGGGTGAGTCGAAGGGCGAGTGCCGAAGCGCCGGACGCCGAGCGGGTGCTGGCCTACATCCGCAGCAACCCGGGATCGGGATCCACCGAGATCTGTGGCGAGCTGGGGACCGACGCAGCCACGTTGCGCCCCGTTCTCCATCGCCTCCGCGATGAGGGGCAGGTCAAGGTCACGGGGAAGGCGCGGGCGACCCGGTACACGGCGAAGAAGTAGGTATCGGGCATGCATGGCACCGCACGGCCGGTGCCACCAGGCCAGCCCTGCGCCCGACTCGTGCTCGGGCTGCTCGTCGCATAGGGCGTGATGTACCGCGACTTCGCGCACGCGCTAGAGACGGAGCGGGCCGCGCTCGGAGAGCGCCTCGTCGTGATGTGAGTGAGGCCGCCGATGAGCGGAGGATCGCGGTAGGAACACCGAGGGCACCGCTGGCGGTGAAGTCTCCGGCTCCGCTATGCCGGCTGACGCAGGCGATGGTCCGGACGGAGTTCCCGGCTGGTAGCTGGGTCTTAGGAACTCGGCTGGCGGCGGCTCAGTAACATGCGGTGAGAAAAGCGCGCGCTAATGCAGGTTACGACGCCGCAATGACAGCACCACATTTCGTGCATTGCAGGACCCACTTCTTCATGATCAGCAAGTACCCGAGCAGTCCACCAACGAGGCTGACGACCATGAAGATGACACCACCCATGACACCAACTGAGGCCCCCAGTGCAGCGCCGGCCGTGCCGGCGCTCGCACCGAGTTCGAGATCTTCGACATACTCGTTACGCTCTGTCGTTGCCAGGCGCGGGCCAACTTCGTCAATCCGTGTCTGGGCCACGAAAGAGAGAGCTTCGCGCTCGGAAGAGC
>JAUIEE010000135.1 GCA_030428965.1 bacterium
CTGGGAGATCTCCCCCTCCACCCGGGCCCCCTCACGGAACTCCATGACCGGCTTCCCCATCGCCAACTTCAGCGACTCGGACCAGGGTCTGTTCTCCCCCGAGGAGATTCAGAGCCTGATGCGGATCGAGTTCGAGAGGGCCCAGCGCTACCGCTATCCCATCACTCTGATGATGGTCGAGGTGGATCGTCTCGAGTACCTGCACGACCTCTACGGCTACGAGTCCAAGGAAGAGATCCTGCACGCCGTCATCTCGCTCCTGAGGTCGATCACCCGCTCCAGCGATTTCCTCGGCTGCATGATGGACGACCGCCTGATGGCGGTCTTTCCGCACACCCCCGAGCAAGCCGCCAGCTCCCTGGCCGGGCGCTTCCTGCGGGGCATCCGCAAGCTGGAGTTCCGCAGCGACGGGAGACTCCTCCGGGCCAGCCTCTCGATCGGGATCGCCGTGTCCCAGGACGACGAGGAGCAAGACTTCGACGAGTTCGTTCAGGCCGCCGAGAGCGCCCTGCGCTTCGCGGTCGACTCCGGTGGGGACAGGTTCGTCCAGCGCGCCGCGGCCACGGCCGTGATCGACGAATTGCGCCGGGACCTCGAGGAGGAGTCCCGCCGCCTTTCCCGCCGCGCCGGCCCATCCCACCCGGCCGAGGGACGTCGCCGTCCACCCGCGCCCGAGCCCAGTACGCCTGCGCCTCCTCCGGCGGCTCCCGAGACGACCGGCAGGTCGTCACCCGAGCCCACCCGGGACGAGATCGAGGCGCTGCTCGAGAGCCTGCCCCCGGGCAGCCTGGCGGAGAAGATCCACAACCTGTTCGCCGCCCGGGCGGGAAGCGCCGAGGGCCTGGCCGGGCTCGAGCAGGAGATCCTGAGCCTCTCCCAGTCCGCGGTCCAGGCCGCCCAGGAAGAGGCCATCGCGCGGACCATGTCCGACCACGAAGGGCTGGTGGGGCGTCTGGAGCGACGGGTCGAGAAGCTGAAGAGCGTGCTGGACAGCACGGAATCGGAGCTGCGGAGGATCGCCCAATTGAAGGGCGTCGAGACCGGAGTCGCTTCCATCTACCGCTCCGTGCAGGGCTTGTCCCTGGAGGACGACAACTTCGGGAAGAAGAAAGAGATGCTGTCTCTCATCTTCGAAGCGAATGTCGAACTTCGGGGCAAGATCGACGGAAACGCTTGACAAGAGTGGCCCCCAAAACCCAGCTTGCGCGGCCTTTTGGGAGAGCCCAACCTGGCAGCAAAGGCAGTTTGCGGGATTCGGTGACGAGATGAGTGAAGCGGACAAGGACCAAGGCGTTCTGTACATGGGCATCGACCTGGGCACGTCCCGGACGTCGGTGTCGGCCAGCAACGGTGTTCGGGAGACGGTCTCGTCGTTCGTGGGTTATCCCAAGGACGTGGTCAGTCGGAAGCTCCTGAAGAAGGACGTGCTGTTCGGCGACGACGCGGTGCAACACCGTCTCTCCCTGAACTTCTTCCGTCCGCTCGAGCACGGCGTCCTCAAGGGCAGCGACAGCGGTGGCGAGGAAGACAACCTCAAGGCAGCCCAGGACCTGATCGGTGAGATCATCCGTATGGCGCAGCCGCGCAGTGACGAGCTGATCTACGCCGTCATCGGCGCGCCGGCCCAGGCTTCGATCAACAACAAGGAGGCCATCATCAAGGCCGCCAAGCAGTCGGTCGACTCGGTGATGCTCTGCTCGGAGCCGTTCGCCGTTGCCTACGGGTTGGACATGCTCGACGACGTGCTCGTGATCGACATCGGTGCCGGTACCGTGGACCTGTGCCGGATGCACGGAACGATGCCGGAGGACACCGACCAGATCACCCTGACGACCGCCGGAGACTACGTGGACGGTCAGCTCTCGAAGCTGATCCGCGAGAGCTACCCCGAGGCCCAGTTCTCGATCCAGATGATCAAGGACATGAAGGAGCGCCACGCCTCGGTCTCCGAGGACATGGGGAAGGTCAAGGTGCACCTGCCCGTGAAGGGCAAGCCGACCGAGTTCGACGTGACCAAGCAGATGCGCATGGCCTGCGAGAGCATCGTTCCGCCCATCGTGGAGGGACTCGGTCAGCTCATCTCCACCTTCGACCCCGAGTTCCAGCAGCGGCTCAAGGACCGCGTCCTGCTCGCCGGCGGTGGTTCGCAGATCAAGGACCTCGACACCTCGATCGAGAAGCACATGCTCGAGACCCTGGGGGGTGGCAAGGTCGTTCGGATCGAAGAGCCGATCTACGGTGGTTCGAACGGTGCTCTGAAGATCGCCCACGACATGCCCGGCGAGTACTGGGAGAAGCTCAAGTAGACGGAGGCTGAGGGCCGCGCGCACCGGAGAACTCCTCGCTCGAGCCCGGTTCGGCCCCTATCCTCTCCCCGGTGAGCGAGGCTCCCGGGGTGCAGGAACGATGGGCCGTACGATCGGGCGGCTGGGCTCTCCTGCTCCTCGCCATCCTGTTCTCGACGGCGGTTCGGGTTCACACCGCCTTCGCCGATCGAAACTTCGATCGTGAAGACGCGCGCGGGATGCTCAAGAGCGACCCCGCGCTCGTGTACTACTTCACCGAGCGTGTGCTCGAGAGTGGCGGCGGCCTGCCCGCCGACTTCCGCGCGGACCCGCGCATCCACCATCCGGACACGACCGACGTCCTCGAGCAGTTCACGGTTTCCCAGGAGTTCCTGATCGCCTGGGCCTATCGCTCGAGCGGGACGGGGCTTCCCCTGCACGTCTTCGCGGTCTACGTCATGGCCCTGACCGCGAGCCTCGTGGCCCTCGGGGTCTTCCTGTGGACACGCTCGGCCACGGGACGGACCTCCTGGGCGCTGCTGGCCGCCTTCCTGGCCCTGGCGCTCCCGGCCAACTACCGAACGATCGGGTTCATCCTCGTGCGCGAAGACCTGGCCCTGCCCCTCTTGGTTCTGCACCTGGGCACGTTGGCGGGAGCCGTGGCCCGGGGCGGAGCGTGGCGCTTCGCGCTCTCCGGTCTCTGGCTCGCCCTGGCCCTGGCCAGCTGGCACGCCATGCGTTTTTGCGTGGCGATCGAGGCCCTCCTGGCGTGGGGTTGGTTTCTCGCCACGGGCGCGAACGTCTTTCGTCGCCCCGCTGCCTGGCTGATGCTGCTGGCTCCCTGGGCAGCGGGGCTCCTGGTCCCCGTCCTGCGGGCGAACCTGCTGCTCCTGTCCGCGCCCAGCATGCTGGCTCTGTCGCTGCTCCTCGCCGCCCGGTTTCCCGCGGGGAGCCGTCGACGCCAGATCATCGTCGCGGGCCTGTCCGGCGTGCTCCTGATCCTCGGCGCAACCTTCCTGTCCGGCACTCTGGGCGCCTCGAGCTACGCGCACGTGACCGACGTGCTCTTGGCCAAGCTGCGCCACGGAGGAAGGCTGCCGCTCGATCCGACGCAGCTCTCCTTCGACGCGCGCCTGCTCTGGCAGGGGCCCTTCGCGACCCTGGAGTGGTCCTGGGGCTTCTTCCAGCTGCGGGGCGGGCTGCTGCTCGTCCTGGTGGGGGCCGTCGGCTGTGCCTTCGGAGCACGTGCGTGGAACGGGGAGGGCCTCACCGTGCTGGCCAGCCTGGGGGTGTTGCCCGTGGCCTGGCTGTTCGAGCGCCTGGTGGTCTTGCCGGGCTTCCTCCTGCCGGTCTCCGCCGCGCTGCTCCTGTCGCGCTGGCGCAGCTCGCGCTGGGCCTTCGGTGTGTTCGGGGCGGTCCTCCTCACCCAGGCGCTCTCCCTGCAAGGCTTCGCCGACGGCCGCGTGATCTCCTGGTACCTGCCGGCGGGACAGGCCGCCGAGCGCGCGGCCATGCTGGATTGGGTCGAGGACAACGTGCCCCCGGGGGAGGCCGTGGTCAGCGACTTCATGAACTCCCCGGCCATCCTGGCCCAGACCGGTCGTCCGATCTGCCTGCAACCCAAGTACGAGACCGCGGACAGCCGCCGGCGCGCCCAGGAGTTCCTCGAGACCTACTTCCACGGGAGCCCGGAGGGACTCCGGCGACTGGTGCGTGAGCGCTTTCGAGCGCGCTACCTCGTGATCGACCGCTACACCCTCGGCACCCTCTCGGCCTACGCCGCCGGAATCGGACCCGGGCAGAGCTGGGCGCCGGGGACCCCCGCGGCCCTGTTCCAGTCCACGAAGCCTGGGGACCTCGACGGGGTCCCCGGATTCGAGCTGGTCTACCGCAGTTCGACCTCCCCGCGTTCCGGAGGACGAGCCGCCCTGGATTTCTACCGGGTCTACGAGCTGCCCTAGGTTTCGAATGGCGTACCTAACTCCCTTTCAGGCCAATATTTAGGGCGGGCAATAGGGCCTGGGGCGCCCTGGGCTCTCGCGGCAATGTGCGTGACCGAACACCCGCGGGGGATTAGGTACCGGACCGTGTGCGAATTCACTCAGGAGGGCCGTCTGGCCGATCAGACCCTCGCTGCCCGATGAGATTCATCGTCGTCGAGGAGGGGACACGTTCGAGCCTGGAGTTCGACCGCAAGGTCGTCCGGGTCGGTCGAGCCATCGACAACGACATCCGCCTCTCCGGACCTCTGGCCTCCCGTCACCACTGCCGCATCGAGCACGAGGGGCAGGGCACCTGGGTCGTGGACCTGGGCTCCTCCAACGGCACCCAGGTCAACGGGCAACCGGTCGACCGCGCCCTGGTGCATCCCGGTGACGTCCTGAGCGTGGGCGGGGCCCGTCTGCACCTGGAGCCCGACCCCGAGGCGCCCGTACCGGCGGAGGCCGATACCCTCGCGCCCGGGGACTTTCCCGACGAGGGCTACGCCACCCTGAGCGGCGAGGCGCGCCAGGAGCGGGACAAGCTGCGGGTGTTCGCGGACATCAGCCGGGCGCTGGTGCGCGAGATCGAGCTGCCCGCCCTCCTGCGGAGGCTGGTGGACTCGATGGTGTCCCTGGTCGGTGGAGAGCGCGGCTTCTTGCTCCTGGCCGAAGCCACGGAACGCAGCAAGCCCATCGACCCCAGCGAGATGAAGGTGCGCGTGGCCCGCTCCTTCGACAAGAGCGACATCCCCGTCCCCAACTCGAGGCTGTCCATGGGGATCGCCCATCGGGTGGCGGAGAAGGGGCGACCCTTGCTCTCTGTGGATGCGGGCAGCGACGAGCGCTTCTCGGGGATGGCCAGCGTCGAGGACCTGCGCCTGCGCTCGGTCATGTGCCTGCCGATCGAGAGCGAGGAGCGTGTCGAAGGCGTGCTCTACGTGGACAATCGATTGCAGCGCGGGGTCTTCAGCGAGGACGATCTCGATCTGGCCGAGCTGTTCGCGAGCCTGGCGGCGATCGCCATCAAGAACGCGAGGCTCGTGGCCGAGCTGCGCCAGCGCAACGAGCGCCTGCGTCACTCGAGCGAGCAAATCCAGGGGCTGAACGAGAAGCTCGGGCGCAAGATCCGCGATCGGGACTCCGAGCTGGCGGTCGTGAGGGCCGAGCTGGGCCGTGAGCGCGGGCGCTACGACTACACCTCGATCGTCGGAGCCTCGGATGAGATGAAGCGCGTCTTCGGCGAGCTCGACCGCATCATCGACACCGAGCTCCCGGTGTTCATCCAGGGGGAGAGCGGGACCGGCAAGGAGCTGATCGCCCGCGCGATTCACTTCAACGGGCCCCGCAAGGAGCGGCCCTTCGTCGTGGAGAACTGCGCGGCCTTGCCCGACACCCTCTTGGAATCGGAGCTGTTCGGTCACACCCGCGGAGCCTTCACCGGAGCCGATCGGGCCAAGAAGGGACTCATCGAGCAGGCCGATGGAGGCACCCTCTTTCTGGACGAGATCGGGGACATGTCCGCGGAGATGCAGAAGAAGCTCTTGCGGGTCCTGCAGGAAGGCGAGCTGCGGCCCCTGGGCTCGAACAAGCAGGTGCACGTGGACGTGCGCTTGCTCGCCGCCAGCCACCGCGACCTGCGCGAGATGGTCGAGCGCAACGAATTCCGCGAGGACCTGTTCTACCGGATCAACGTCCTGACCCTGCGCCTGCCACCCCTGCGTGAGCGTCGAGAGGACATCGCTCTCCTGGCCGAAGCCCTGCTCGCGCGCGCGGCCCGCGAGGCCGGCCGCCAGGCACCGCACCTGTCGCACGAGTCCCTGGCCGTTCTCGCCGCCCACGATTGGCCGGGGAACGTGCGTGAGCTCGAGAACGAGATGCGGCGCGTGCTGCTCTTGGCGGAGGACACCGTTCTCCTGGACCACATCTCCCCCGGGATCCTGGAGGCAAGGTCCGAGGGAGCGCAGGACCGGACGCAGGAAGAGGCGCCCGACGTGGTCGGGGACCTGCGCGCCGCCGTGGCGCGCTTCGAGCGACGGGCGATCGAGGACGCTCTGGTGCGCGCAGCCGGCAACAAGTCCCGGGCCTCCAAGGAGCTCGGCATCAGCCGGTTCGCCCTGCAGCGCAAGCTCGAGAAGTACGGCATGGCCGGGGACGAGCCCTCGGACGAGGCCTAGGCGGACGGTTACGGAGCCCCACGGCCGAGGTAGGCTAGGGGACCCGTGAGGGCGTCCAGCCGCCGGGGGCGCAAGCCGTCGGCCCGGACGGACGAAGAAGAAGAGGGGCCTTTCCTCGAGGCCCCCAGGCCATGCTCGATCCAGCACCCCAAGACCGCTCCGGTCCGCGTCCGGAGCCCGAGGCCCCGGCCATCCCCGGCTACGAGATCGAAGGTGCCCTGGGCCGCGGTGCAAGCGGCACGGTCTTCCGCGCGCGCCAGGTGGCGGTGGAGCGCCTCGTGGCCCTCAAGGTGCTGCACGCGGAGCTCTCCGCCAACCGCAGGTTGGTCCGGCGCCTGCAGCGCGAGGCGCGCACCACGGCCAAGCTGGCGCATCCCAACATCGTCAGCGCCATCGACATGGGGGAGACCGAGGGCCGCTGGTGGTACGCCATGGAGCTGGTCGAAGGACCCTCCCTGGCCCTGCGCCTGCGCCAGGAGGGACGCCTCAAGGAGCGCGAGGCCCTGCGGCTGTTCATCCCCCTGTGCGAAGCCCTGGTGCACCTGTGGGAGCACGGGGTCGTCCACCGGGACATCAAGCCCGCCAACATCCTCATCGACCAGACCGGACGCGCCCGGCTCGCCGACCTGGGGCTGGCCTTCGCCGACGACGATCCCGCCCTGACGTCCCAGGGGGCTACGGTCGGAACCCCCCACTACATCAGCCCCGAGCAGGCCGTGGACGGCAGCGCCGCCGACGTGCGCAGCGACATCTGGTCCTTCGGTGCGACCCTCTTCCACGCCGTTTGCGGCCGCCCACCGTTCAAGGGCGAGAGCGCGGCCGAAGTCCTCTCCAACGTCTTGCGCTCGCGGATCCCCGACCCGAGCGAGATCGAGGGAGGACTCTCGAAGGGGCTGGCGCTGATCCTGCGCAAGTGCCTGACGCGAGATCCGGACAGCCGCTACCAGAGCCCCCGGGAGCTGTTGCTCGACCTGGAGCGGGTGCGTGAACGGCGTTCCCCGCACGTGCAGCGGCGTTCGCTCGACCCGGTGCTCAAGGAGCGCGATCCGGCCCGGCTCCAGGCCTGGATCGCCCTGGCGGTCCTGGCCCTCGGTTCGGCGGCGGCCTGGGGGCTGTGGGCTGCGCGTCGGGGGCCCGAGGGAGCCGTCGGGGCCGGGCCCGAGGGGCCGGTTTCCTACGCTCCGCTCGAGACCCTGGCGGCCAGGGCCAGCGAGCGGCCCGAGCTGGTCGCCCAGCACCTGCTCGAGCTGCGGGAGCTGCGGCCCTCGCTGCCGGAGGCCCAGGCCCAGCGCTGGGCGGAAGTCGAGCGTCAGCTGCGCGAGACCCTGCGGGAAGTGGTGCACTCCGTGCAGCGCGAGTTCGAGGCCGAGGTCAGCACGTTGCTGGAAGCCAGGAACTTCGACGCTGCCCAGCGGCTGCTCGAGCAGGAGCTGGACCTGCGCGTCGTGCGCGAGACGGGCCTGCACGTTTCCGATCTGGCGGGGGAAGGCACCTTCATCGACCCCTGGCTGAACGGCCAGCGGGCCCGGGTTCGCTCGGCGGTGGACGGAGCGCTGCGGGGGCTCGAGAGGGGCCTGGAGACCTGGCGCGACAGTTCCTCGCTGGAGGTCGAGCGCCTGATGAAGAGCCAGCGCTGGAGCGAGGCCTATCGTCGCCTTTCGCTCGGTGACGAGGAGATCCTCGAGGCGGCGGGCTTCGGTGAGGCCCGCTTTCCACCGGAACGCCTGGACAACCTCCTGGCAACCTACCGCACCGAGCTGCGCCTTCGTCGTCAGTCCTACGAGGACGATTGGACCCTGCTCGATCGCGGGCTTCGGCGCTGGCTCGAAACGCGCACCCAGACCCTGGAGGCGGCCCTGCGGTCGGGGGAGATCGTGGCCGGAGCCTCGGACGAGCTCGCCCTGGCCTTCGAGCGCGAGATGGCCTCCCGCGGCCTGTCACCGACCCAAGCGCCCGAGCACTTGCCCTTCACGGCCCTCGACAAGCTCGAGGAGTCGGCGGCCTCCCTCGGCCTGCTCGAGGAGCAGCTGCGCGAGGAGAGCATCCGTGGGGAGTACGAGGAGACCCGCAGGCGCTGCGAGACCCACTGGCGCAATCGCGACTACGAGACGGCCTTGGGGCTGTGGCAGAAGCTCCAGGATCGCCTCGCTGCCCTACCGGGCAGCGGAGGCCACTGGCGAGAGACCCTGGCGTCGAGGGTCGAGGCACGCCGACAGGAGGCGCGCTTGCTGTACGGACTGCTCCTGCGCGTTGCCCAGGGAGTGCTCGCCCGCGATGGTCAAGAGGTGGACCTCTGGGTCGGGTCGATCCTGCACCCCGGGCGCCGACTGATCGCCAGCCCGGATCCCCTGGAGAAGGGTTTTAGGCTGGAGGGGCTGCAGCAGTCGTTCGCCCTGCGCGAGTTGAGCTCGCGCGCCTTCGAGATGCTGGCGGACTTCGATGCGCGCGGTGAGGCCAGCCCCGAGGAACGCTTCCTGCGCGCCCTGTTCCTGGAGCGCGACGGTCGCGCGCGGGAAGCACGGGAGGTCCTGCGCTCGGGGCCGCTTCCCGAGGGGGACCAGGCCCAGCTGGTCGTCGACCTGCGGCTGCGCATCACCGACGCGATCGAGCGGCAGGGGCTCGAGGCCGAGGCCCGCCGCCAGGATGCCCAGGAGTACCTCGAGCTCTTGAGCGGGGCGCTGATCGAGAACTCTCCCGAGGTCGCGCTGAACATGGTCGAGGTCTTGCTGGACGACTTCGGGGACATTGCCGAGGTCGTTGCGCGGCGCGAGGAGCTGACCCAGATGCGGCGCCGACTCCTGTCCCGGGACCGCTCCAACGAGCGCGCGGACTTCCTGACCGTCTACGATCCCTCCCGCCTCGAGTTTCCGCGCCTGCATCGTGCTCGCCTCGACTTCGATTTCGCACGCTCGGAGGTGGGAACCTGGGACCTGGGGGGCTGGGTGTTCGATGGCGCCGGCTGGACCCCCCAGGCGAGCGTGCGGGACTGGGAGGAGTTCGAATCCCAGCGCAGTCCGCGCCTGGCCATTCGGCCTCCCCTCGACCTGGACACGGGCTACTTCGAGGTGGCCGTGCGCTTCGAGCTCCTGGCCGCGAGTCACCCGCCCCAGATGTTGCTCGTCTCGGTCGCGGGCATGCACGCTGCGTTGATCGGTCCGGGGCTGCCGGGAGGCGATCGCTCCCACCGATGGCTCACCGGCAGCGGTGAGCTCGCAGGTTTCCTGTCCCAGCTGCGCGAGGGGGCAGGGGAGAGGCCCGCGGTGCTGCTCGAGCCGGGTCAGGAGCACGAGATCGTCCTGCGTGGCTCGCGGGGCGGGGGCCGCCTGAGTCTCTTCCTGGACGGCAAACTGCTGGGCGATAAGCAGGCCAAGCGTCCCGAAGAAGAGAACTGGGTCGAGATCCGCTCCTGGGAGCGGCTGCGCCTCTTGAGTGTCAGCGTCGAAGGCAATCGCTGACGGTTCGGCGGGCTCTCTCGAGACGCTCGGGGCAGGCGATGTCGGCGATCGCGTCGAGGGTCGCGAGCACGTCCTCGGGCGTGGCTCCGAGGTTCCGGGCCCCGCGGACATGGGACGTCAGCTGGCGGTCCTGGCCCAGGGTGGCGAGGGCCGCGCAGGCCAGGAGCTCGCGTCGTTTCGGGGAGAGCCCGGGCCGGGTGAGAACGCGCCCGTAGGCGTGCCCCTCGATCCAGGCCAGAAGAACGGGATGGTGTCCGCGCAGCTTGTCGCGCACCGCGGCCGTCTGGTCGCGGGAGATGGAGTGGAACAGCTCCCGTCCGCGCTCGGCCCGGTCGGGACTCCAGCCCGTTTCCTCCGCCCCCGGCTGGCCCAGGCCTCCCTCACGCTCGATCACCTCGCAGGCCTCGACCACCCGGGGGAAGCCCGCGAAGAGGTGGGACTGGAGCACGGCCTCGCGCCACGCTGCGTCCGGCTCGCCATCGCCCGCGGTCCGGCGCAGCTCCGCCAAGCGCTCCCAGTCCCCGGCCACGATGGCCGCGGTGAGCCGGACCAGGGTTCGCCGGGTGGCCATCAGGGCAGCATCCCGATCGGCTCGCCGAGCTGGACCGGCTTCCCCAGCACCACGTTTGGAGTTTCCCGTGGGCACGAGGGGCCCCCTGGGAAGACCAGGACGACCGTCGATCCCATCTCGAAGCGGGCGATCTCCTCGCCGCGTTCGAACCTCCGCCGGGCTTCGGGGCTCTCGCCCGGCGCCACGCCGAGGACGCGGATGCGACCGACGTTGAGGGCGCCGACCAGGACCAGGAAGTAGGGCCCCTCGGCCGACTCGAGCCGCAGCACGGCCCGCTCGTTGCGCACGAAGACCCTCGCCCTGGAGGCCACGACGGTCGGGGCGACCGAGAAGCGGTCCCCCGCGACCCAGGCCACCCGGCTCAGCTCGGCGCTGCGGGGGACGTGGACCCGGTGGTAGTCCCGGGGGGAGAGGTAGATCGTCCAGGCCCGGCCCCCCTCGAGCTCGAGATCGTCGCCCAGGCCCGCCAGGAGCTCGGCGACGTCGTAGGGCTGGCCCTTGGCCTGCAGGGCGTGCCCCGATCGGATGCGGTCCAGGGCCTGGAACGTCCCATCGCAGGGGGAGGGCAAGAGCTTGGGCAGGCTGGGGAAGGTGCGCAGGCCGGGCTTCAGCCTGCGTACGAAGAAGGCTCCCAGGCTCGGGTAGGCGCGCGGCTCGAGCTCGGCCTCCGCGGGGCGCGCCCCCGTGATCCAGCCGTAGCCATGGAAGACGAGCGGGCGCAGGGGGGTGGGGACACGGCGGTCGGCAAGCCATCCGACCGCCCTGGAGAGGGCACTTCTGAGTCTGGAGCCGATCATGATCGTGGGGGCGCTTCCCGTCGCCGCGGGTATCATGTTCGTTGCCCGGGCGGACGGCACGCGCGTTTCCCGGGGAGCCCTGTGCTTTTCCGTACCCCAGGGGCGGTTCGTTGACAGTTCGCCCACCTGTCCTTAAAACAGTCGCCCCCTTTTCCTGCCCTGTCGGTTCGCCGGAGGGCTTCTCACCGCTCCTGAGGCCACCCGACGACGTGTTTTCCCATGGGATCTAATGGAACCGTCGTGATTCTGGCCGCCGGCAAGGGGACGCGCATGCGTTCCCGGCTGCCCAAGGTCCTGCACCCGCTCTGTGGGCGAGCGATGCTCGGCTACGTCCTGGACCAGGCCCGGCACCTGGATCCCGAGCGCATTCTGCTGGTCCTCGGCCACGGCCGCGAAGAACAACGAGGAAATGCCCCAGATGCCATAGGCGCCCAGGGCGGCGGCCACGCCGAGGATGGTCTCCCGCTCGGTTTGGCGCGCCCCGGGGGATGGGCGCATGGCTTGGGGGTTACTCCTTGGCCTTGGTCTGCAGGGCGAGCGCGTGCAACTCGCCGCCCATGCGGCCCTTCAGGGTGTTGATGAAGCGCTTGAAGCTGCCGTTCACCACCACCATGAAGAGAAAGGCGAAGCACAGCGCGAACAGATAGGCCGGTTGCTCCAGATGGAAGCCGTCGAACAGCAGCACGGGCTCGCCGAACAGCATGTCGCCGAACGGCAGGTGGAGCTGCAGGAACGGCCGGGTCGACCCCACCCCCTCGAATCCCTCGCCGGAGATCCCGTTGTTGATGATGGTTTTCGGCAGATCGAG
>JAUIEE010000600.1 GCA_030428965.1 bacterium
AGAGGAGGCACCATCCGGCGTGTCCAAGGCGCGTTGAGCTTCTTCGTTGGGCTGTCGGGCCCGCTGCAGGACACCGAGCCCGAGGCCCACTCCCCCTGGCTCGGGTTTCTCTTTCTGGCGCTCTTCGCGCTGCTTCTCCTGCCGCTCGGACTGCGCTTGCTCGCGGCCCTGAGCGCTCGCCCCGGCGTTCGATGCCCCTGGGGAAACCGCGAAGCCCTGTTCGTCTTCCTGGTCGGCTTCTCTTCCTTGCTCCTGGCCTCCGAGGTCCTCGGCACGGGTACGACCGAGGGGGCTCTCCTGGCCACCGCCGTCGGCCTGGGCTGCACCTCTGCGGTGGCGATCGGGATCGCGTTCCTGCGGGGGGGAGTGCGGGCCATGGGCTTTTCCGTTCCCGGTGCTGGCGATCTCTTGCGCTCTCTGGGGGGCTACCTCCTGGCCTTCCCCGCCATCCTGACCCTCGGTGCCGCCTGGGCCCTGCTGGCCGAGTCCATGGGGCTGGAGCTCGGGGTGCAGCCCGTCCTCGAGGGCATCGTCCATCTCGAAGGGGCACAGCTCGTGCTGGCGGCGGCCATCGCCGTGGTCGCGGCCCCGGCCTTCGAGGAGATCCTCTTCCGGGGCTTCCTGCAGCCCTTGGTCGTCGGGCGGCTCGGCGCGCGGCTGGGGATCGTCGTGACCTCGGTCCTGTTCGCCCTGCTCCATCCGCCGGTCGCGCAGCCTCCGGTGTTCGCGCTGAGCCTGCTCCTGGGCTGGCTGAGCTACCGCAGTCGCAGTCTTCTGGGTCCCTGGCTCGTCCACGGTGTCCACAACGGCATCACCCTTTTGATAGGTTTGCAGGCCCCACGGTGGGTTTCCTGATGAGTTTCTATCCGCGCAAGGGGCTGTTCGAATCGCTTCCCGGCGGGGCCTTCAAGGCCTGCAACGCCATCGTGACCGGGGACGTGAACCTCGGCCGTGACGTCGGCATCTGGTTCTCCTGCGTGGTTCGCGGGGACGATGCACCGCTGACCATCGGCGATCGGACGAACGTCCAGGACCTGACCATGATCCATGCGGACACGGGGGTGCCCAACGTGATCGGATCCGAGGTCACGATCGGTCATCGTTGCGTCTTGCACGGGGCCACCGTCGGGGACCGTTCCTTGATCGGCATGGGCGCCATCTTGCTCGGTCGAAGCGAGATCGGGTCGGAGGCGATCGTCGCTGCCGGTTCGGTCGTGAGGGAGGGCTTCGTCGTTCCGGACCGCACGCTCGTGGCGGGGGTCCCCGCCCGTGTGGTGCGGGACGTGACCGAGCGCGAGGTGGAATTCTTTTCCACGAGCGCCACAGGCTACGTGGACAAGATCCGCCTCTACCTGTCGCAGGACTAGGGGCAGCCGGCCAGGAGGCCGTTTTCGGTTCTGTCGGACGGTTCGGCGTGCCGATTTCTAAGCCATGCGCTCGTCCCGACTCCCGACGAGCCGTCCCGGAATCGGCAGGTCCTCCTCATGATCGCTTCCCACGCTCGACGCTCTCTCCGTCTTGGATGGATGGCTGCCCTGGCCCTGGCCGTGGCCTGCGGCGGAGGTGGCGGCGGTGGGGGGGGCGGCACGACGCCGGTGGCTCCCGAGCTCGACCTGGACTTCGCCCTGCGCTACGACTTCGAGGTCGGGCTGGGCTTTCACTCCGACTCCCTGATCGAGGACCTCGACCAGGACGGTCTCCTCGATCTGGTGGAGACGAACTTCTACGGCTCACGTTTGATCATCGCCCTGGGCACGAACGACGAGGAGTTCATCACCTCCTATCGCCTCGAGACCCTGGGCGCACCCTGGAAGCTGGCCAGCGGTGACTTCGGCGGCGACGGCCTGACCGACATCGCCGTGATCTCCTTCGATGACCAGGGGGCGTTTCCCAACGGCATCGACCTGTTCGAGCAGGGGCCTCTCCCGGGTGAGTTCGGCCTGCGCCACACCCAGGTGGTCCTGCCGTACAAGCCCGTGGACCTGGCCGTGATGGATGCATCCGGGCTGCGAGAGGGGCCTGGGCTCGATCTTCTGCTGGTGGCCGACCGGGACGGGCAGCGGGTCGAGTTCCTGGAGTTCGACGGGATGGGCGGCGTGATCACGCGCGCTTCCCTGGACTCGAGCTCCCTGGGC
>JAUIEE010000136.1 GCA_030428965.1 bacterium
CAGCGGGCTCGAGGACACCGTCGTCGACTATCGCTCCGACAAGCGACACGGAGTCGGCTTCCACTTTTCCCCCTATTCGGCCGACGGTCTGATGGAGAGCTTGACCGAAGCCATCAAGACCTACCGCGAGGCTGCGCGCTGGAAGACGCTGGTCAAGCGTTGCTTGAACCAGGACTTCTCCTGGCAGGCTACGGCAGCCGAGTACATCAAGGCCTACCGGCGGGTCACCCGACGCGTCAAAGCTCGCCTGGAAAGTGCCTGACAAGCGCCCCTTCTTCCTCGGGGTGGACATCGGGGGCACCGCGATCAAGCTCGGCGCCGTGGACGCAGAGGGGCAGATCCTGGCCGAGGACGAGCTCCCCGTTCGCCCGGGAACCGGCGCGGAGGCCATCCTCGAGCAGGTCGAGGATCGGGCCCGAGGCCTCGCTGCCGGGCCCATGCTCGGGATCGGGGTCGGGGTCGCGGGACTGCTGGAGCGTTCCACAGGTCGAGTCGTCGCCAGCCCCAACCTGAGGTGGTTGGAGGGTGTGCGGCCGGGGCATCACCTGAAGCGACGGTTCGGCGCCGAAGTTCCCTGCGTCGTCGAGAACGACGCCAATGCCGCTGCGGTCGCCGAACTCTGGTTGGGCGCCGGACGGGGGCACGAAAACCTCTTGCTGGTCACCCTGGGAACCGGCATCGGTGGTGGTCTGGTTCTCGCGGGCAAGCTGACGCTCGGAGAGGGGCTCGCCGGGGAAATCGGCCACGTCAAGATCGATCCCGAGGGCCCGACGTGCGGCTGCGGAGCGCGGGGCTGCCTCGAGACCTTCGCTTCCGCGAGCGCCGCCCGTCGCCGGGCCCTCGACCTGGGCCTGCCCGCGGACGATCCCGGCAACCTCGTGCAGCTCACCGAGCGAGCACGGGCAGGGCAGGGCCCCGAGAAGAGACTCCTGGGGGCCATTGGGCGGGACCTGGGTCGGGGCCTGGCCCAGGTCGTCGCCCTGCTCGACGTCCGGACGTTCGTGTTCTCGGGCGGCTTCTCCCGCGCCCTCGACGTGCTCGAAGACGGCATTCGCCAGGGTCTTCGCGAATGGGACTTCGGAGAGCGCGTATCCGCCTTGAACCTGCTCCCTGCCCAGGTCGGCCCCAGCGCGGGGTGGATCGGCGCCGCCCGCCTGGCCATGCCCAACCGCGAGAGCTAGAACCCCATGGAAAGCGTCATCTCGATTCGAGGTCTCTCCAAGACCTACGGCCAAGGCCCTTTCAAGAAGGGCTTCCGGGCCCTCAACGACGTCAGCCTGGATGTCGGCGAGGGCAGCGTCTTCGGCTTGCTCGGCCCCAACGGCGCCGGCAAGACGACGCTGATCAAGATCCTGATGGGCCTCGTTCCCCGCTGGCGCGGGGAGGCGCGCATCCTGGGACGCTCCGCGGGCGACGCCGAGGCGCGCAAGCGCATCGGCTTCTTGCCCGAAGCGCACCGCCTGCCCGGGTACCTGACCGGACGTCAGGTGCTTCGGCTCTACGGCATGTACTCGGGACGTTCCCCGAGGTGGCTCGATGAACGCATTCCCGGCTGGCTCGATCGGGTCGGCATGACCGAAGGAGCCGACCGCAAGGTCAAGGAGTACTCCAAGGGCATGCAGCAGCGCATTGGCCTGGCCCAAGCCCTGGTCCACGAGCCCGAGCTGATCTTCCTGGACGAACCCACCGACGGCGTCGATCCGGTGGGCCGCGCCGCCGTGCGTGAGATCATCGCCGGGCTGCGTGACTCCGGCGTGACGGTCTTCATCAACTCCCACCTCCTCATGGAGGTGGAACGCATGTGCGACCACGTCGTGATCATGTCCAAGGGCAGGATCATCCGGCAAGGCTCGGTGGATGAGCTCACCCCCCGGACCGGACGGGTCGCGTTCGAGGTCAAATCGCCGACCGATGAGCTCTCCTCCCTCCTGACCGGCCTGGGGGCCGATTATCAGGCCAACCCCAAGGGCTTCGAGGTCACCCTCTCCGAAGAGGAGCAGAACGAGGTCATCGACCGCTTGAGGGCCAAGGGCGTGACGATTCGCGGCATCCAGCCGCGCAAGCTGACGCTCGAAGAGTCCTTCATCGACCTGGTTCAGGGAGAGTCCCAATGAACACGATCCAAGCCCAAGCTCTGGTCAAGGACTCCATCTACCAGATCCTCGACAACTGGGTCTTCCGCATCCTCGCCGTCCTGGCGCTGATCCCGATCCTGTTCACCTTCCTGGTCGGGTTCCATGAAGACGAGATCGTCTTGCTGTTCGGCCTCAAGCGCTGGTCCTACGGCGGGCTGCTCTCGGCCTTCGACATGGGCGGGCAGGGCCTGGGACAGGACATGCGCGGCATGGCCATCGAGGCCTTGCTCCAGATCATCCTCGACTTCCTGGCCGGCAGCATCGGACTGATCCTGTGCATCGCGGCCACGGCCTTCTTCGTGCCTCGCATGATCGAGAAGGGCGCGGCCGACGTGCTCTTCCACAAGCCGCTCTCGCGCTTGACGCTCTTCCTGTCCCGCTACGTGGGCGGCCTCCTGTTCGTGCTGCTGCTGGTCACGTTCACGGGCGTGGGCATCTACCTGGGGCTCCTCCTGGTATCGAACCACAACGACCCGGCCATTCTGTACGCCATCCTGGGCGTGACCTACACCTTCGGAATCGTCCACTCGGTTTCGATGCTGGTGGCGGTCGTCACCCGCAGCACCGTGGCCTCCATCCTGCTCTCGATCCTCTTCTTCTTCGGCAACGGCTGCATCCACAACATCTGGGTCTTCAAGGAGCAGGTCCAGGCCAGCGAACAGCTCGAGTCGGCGCCCCTCGAGGCGGATCCTGAAGAACGGCGTGAAGGTCAAGGTCGAGGGCAAGGGCAAGGGCGTCTTCCTGGACACCCTGATCGTCGTCCTTGACGTACTGCACTACACCCTTCCCAAGACCAACGACGCCGACCTCATCACCCAGAAGCTCCGCAAGGCCGTCAGCGGGCCTCTCCTGAGGGACGAGGACTCGCTCTTCACGGTCTACGGGCTGCCGCCCGACGTCGACGAACGTCCCCTGGCCGAGGTCGATGCGAGCCCCCTGCCGGCAGCGGTGCGCGAGCACCTGGGCGAACCCAGGCTGCATGCGCTGGGCGACGAGGCCACGTACGTCGTCTGGAGCCGTCCGGCCCGCGACACCGAGACGACGTCGGAACGAACCGGCCGGACCCGGGTGCGCAGGGAAACGGCCTCGCGTTCGGGGGAGGCTCTCGAAGAGATCCTCGAAGGAGTGGGGCTCGAGTTCGAGGCGTCCTCGAGCACCTTTGGCTCTCGCGGCAGCGTTCTCCCGACCTCCGCGTCCCAGTTCCTCTTCTCGAGCGGCAGCGGAGAAGGCGAACGCTCCGAGATCCTGTGCCTGTTCCGGGGTGGTGAGACCCTGTACAGCCTGTGGATCGAGACCGAGCCCGGCATCGACCGTGGGCGGATGGAAGAACTCCTGGGCAGGTTCGGTCGCGTGGCCGGAATCGAGAACACGATGATGCGGCCGAACTGGTACGAAGAGCAGCTGGGCGTCGACTCCGAGCTGAAGTTCAACATCTGGTTCTCGATCGGCTCTTCGATCGCCTTCGTGCTCGCGATCCTGGGCATCGGATGGTGGAGACTGTCGCGGATCGAGTTCTAATGGGAGGGTGAAGACCCTAGCCAGGGAGCTGAAGGCCATCCTGGGACAGGCGGGCGTCATCGATGACCCCACCCGCCTGGTGCCCTACGAATCGGACGGGCTCGCCCTGTACGCGACCCGGCCCGAGCTGGTCCTCCTGCCCCGCGACACCGACCAGGCCGCGCGCGCGATGGCCGTGCTCGCCCGGCACGGGACACCTGTGGTCGCACGCGGGGCCGGGACCGGCCTGGCGGGCGGCGCAACTCCGGTCGAGAACGGCGTCCTGATCTCCACCGCGCGCATGCGCGACATCCTGGAAGTCGACCCCGAAGATCGCTTCGCCCGTGTGCAGGCGGGAGTCGTCAACACGCAGCTGAGCGAAGTCTGCCGCGGACATGGCTTGATGTACGCGCCCGATCCCTCGAGCCAGATGGCCTGCACGATCGGCGGCAACGTGGCCAACAACTCGGGTGGCCCCCACTGCTTCAAGTACGGGGCCACCAGTCGCCACGTGCTGGGGCTCGTCCTCGTGACCCATGCCGGTGAGGTCATCGACCTGTCGGGCCCCTGGGTCGACCCTCAGGGCCTGGATCTCGTGGGGCTGTTCGTGGGCAGCGAAGGCACCTTCGGCCTGGCCACGGAGGTGACCGTCAAACTCGTCCCGCGCCCTCCCGTGGTCGAGGTCCTCCTTGCGATCTTCACCGAGCTGGAGGCTGCCTGCGACGCGGTCAGCGAGATCATCGCCGCTCGCCTGCAGCCCTCGGCCCTGGAGATCCTCGATCGCTTGACCATCGAAGCCGTCGAGCAGAGCGTGTTCGCTGCCGGATACCCGAAGGAGGCCGAGGCCGTGCTCTTGATCGAGCTCGAGGGCGTCGAGACGGAGGTCTCCGGGAGTCAGCAAGAAATCAGCGCCATCCTGAACAAGCACGGAGTCCTGAGCACACGCTCCGCCCGAGACGCGAGCGAACGGCGCGATCTGTGGGCCGGCCGCAAGGGGGCCTTCGGGGCCATGGGACGCATCGCACCGGACCTGTACGTCGCCGATGCGGTCGTACCGCGCACCAAGCTGAGGGCACTCGTGCGCCGGACGGTCGAGATCTGTCGCGAGCGCAACCTCAAGCTCGCGAACGTGTTCCACGCCGGAGACGGCAACCTGCATCCGAACATCTGCTACGACCGGCGGGACCCTGACGAGGTCAGGCGGGTCCTGGAGGCCGGACGCCTGATCCTCGAGACCTGCGTCGAGGCCGGGGGCTCCTTGACCGGCGAGCACGGGGTCGGCCTCGAGAAGCGTGAAGAGATGGAGATCGCCTTCGCTCCCGAGGACCTCGAGACCATGTGCCGCGTCCGGGATGCCTGGGATCCCGACCGACGCATGAACCCCGGGAAGCTCTTGCCCATGCGGGCGTGCATGGAACTGCGCACCCCTTCCCCCCGCGCCTAGCCTTGGAACCCTCGGCCCGACTGGAGCAGCTTCTTTCCGCCGCGGAGATCGGTACGTTCCGGCTCGGCGATGGGCGCGAGCTGCCCCTCGCCGCGCCCGCCTCCTTCGGAGCCTGGTCCGAACTCCTGTCCCTGTTGTCGCGGGACGGGCTGCGCGCTCTCCCCCTCGGAAACGGATCCAAGCTCGAGCGCCGCCCCGTCCACTCCGAGATCGACGTGCTTGTCTCGACGCGCAACCTCGCCGGCATCCTCCAGTACGAACCGGGCGATGGCACGGTCACGGCCCTGGCGGGGACCGAGTGGCATGCCATCGAAGCCGTCGTCTCCGCTGGGAGCCACCACCTGACTCCGGACGTTTCCCCCGCTGGAGCTCCGACCTTGGGTGGAGTCGTCGCCAGCGCCCAGGCCGGCATCGACCGGCTCCGCTGGGGCCCTTTGCGCGACAACGTGCTCGGAATCCGCTTCGTCTCGGGGGATGGACGCGTCGCCCGGAGCGGCGGAGCCCTGGTCAAGAACGTGACGGGCTACGACCTGCATCGCCTGCACTGCGGCGCCGAGGGCAGCCTGGGAGTCGTCCTGGAGGCTTCCCTGCGCCTCGCCCCCCAACCCAGCGAACGCCGAATCCTGCGGACACGAATCGCCGATCGATCCGAAGCCTGGCAGGCCTGCCGCACCCTGGGCCGGCTCGACGTGCAGCCCTGGACCCTCTGCCTGCGCAACGAAGACTCCCGGCCCGGGCAAAGCCCCTGGGAGCTGACGTTGCTCTTGGCCGGACGCCAGGCCGTCGTGGACTGGGAGCAGCGCGAGGCAGAGGCCGCGGTGGGCGGAGCGTCCTTCGAGCAACTCCCCGCCGAGGCCTACGACGACCTGCGGACCTTCGCGGACAACCCCAGGGGGCGACCCGCGCTCGGTCTTCAAGCCCGGCCCAGCCAGCTCGAGGCGCGCATCGAGCAAGCGCTGCAGGCCTGCACGGCCCGCGGTTGGCGCCTGGAGACCCGGGCCCACCCGCGCATCGCCTCGGCCCTGCTCCTGTTCGAACCTCTCGGAGGGGAGAGCTCGTTCGAGGAGCTCGAGCTCTCTCTGGCTCGAATCGAAGGAGCCCGCTGGCGAGACCTCCCCCGGGCCCAGGCGAAGAACGGACAGCGCCTTACGGGTCCCGCGGCGGAGCTCGTCCGACGCCTGCGGGCCAGCTTGGATCCACGGGGAGTCTTCGCGAGGTGCACGCCCCATGGCTGACCTGGCGAACCGCGACGGCCTGGTGGACTACGCCAAGAGCCTCGACTGCATCCACTGCGGGCTGTGCTTGCAGAGCTGCCCGACCTACCGCATCACGGGCCTCGAGCCTTCCAGCCCGCGCGGTCGCATCCACCTGATGCGCGCGGTTGCCGAGGATCGCGCCCAGGCGACGGCCAGCTTCGTGGAGGAAATGGAGTTCTGTCTGCTCTGCCGCCACTGCGAGAGCGCCTGTCCCGCCGGGGTGCGCTTCGGGGAGATGATGGAGCACACCCGCTCCCGGATCTCGACGCACCGGGGCCTGGGGGCACGGCTGGCCCGCTGGTTCGGCTTCCGCGTTCTCCTCCCGAATCGGCGCGGACTGAAGCTGGCTGCCTTCCTCCTGCGGCTGGCCCAGAAGGGCGGGGTCTTGCGCCTGCTCTCGAAGCTGGGGGGGCGCTTCGAGAACCTGCGCTACCTGCCGCCGGTCCCCACCGGCTCGGAGCGGCGTCCCCTGCCCCGGAAGAACCCCGGCCGTGCTCCGGAACGGGGGAACGTGGCCCTGCTCGAAGGCTGCGTCATGCCCGAGCTCTTCGGCAAGGTCAACCGGGACACGTGTTCCGTGCTGAACGTCATGGGCTACGGCTGTGCCCTGCCCGCCCGTACGGTGTGCTGCGGCTCCCTGCATGCCCACAACGGAGATCTCGATGGAGCGCGCAACCTCGCACGCCTCATGATCGAGGACTTCGAAGCCCTTGGGTACCTTCCGGTGGTCGTCAACAGCGCGGGATGCGGAGCGCACATGAAGGAACTGCACCACCTGTTCGAACCGGACGATCCGTGGCACGCCCGGAGCCGCGCCTTCGCGGGGCGCGTCCAGGACCTGACCGAGTTCTGCGCCGAGAACCTCGACTCCGCGAACCTCGGCCCCGTCGACGAGAAGGACTGGCCCGCACCTGTGACCTGGGACGATCCCTGCCACCTGTGTCATGCCCAGGGCATCCGCGCCGAACCGCGCACGCTTCTGAGCGCGATCCCCGCTCTCCAGGCGGTCGATCTGCCGGACAGCGAGCACTGCTGCGGATCGGCGGGCATCTATTCCCTGCTGCGACCGCAAGCCTCGGGGGAGATCCTGCGGACCAAGCTCGAGGCCCTCGAGAGCTCGGGAGCCCGAACCCTCGTGACCGCCAACCCGGGCTGCCAGCTCCAGTGGCAAAGCGGTCTCTTGCGCAGGGGCAGCGAGGTCCGAGTGGCCCACCTGGCCGAGATCCTGGCCTCGTCTCTGGCGGCGGACTGATCGGGCTTCCCTCATCGGGGGTCTGCACTAGGATGTCCGCCGCCCTTCGGCCCCGACCTCCCTAATCCCGAGCCTTCCATGTCGACTCCCTCGCTCCGCCGTGCGCTGCCGCGCCTTCTCGCCCTCTTCGCCATCACCGCTCCGACCTGGGCCCAGACCAAGCTGCTTCGCTTCCCGGACCTGCACGGCGACTCGGTCGTCTTCTGCTACGCGGGAGACCTGTGGGTCGCCTCGACCGACGGCGGCACGGCTCGGCGCCTGACGGCCCACCCTGGCCTCGAGCTCTTCCCCAAGATCTCCCCCGACGGGACCCAGGTGGCCTTCACGGGCCAGTACGAAGGCGACGAACAGGTCTACGTCATCCCCCTCGCCGGCGGCAGGCCCAAGCGGCTCACCTGGTACCCCGCCGACGGCCCCTTCCCGGCTCGATGGGGATACGACCACCACGTCTACGGCTGGACGCCGGACGGGCGCGGCGTGTTGTTCCGCTCGGTCCGCGACAGCCACTCCATCGCGGAGCCCAGGCTCTTCACGGTCTCCGTCGAAGGCGGGCTGCCCAGCGCCCTGCCCATGCCCGTGGCCGGGTCCGGCTCGTTCTCGGGTGACGGCCGCCGTCTGGCCTACACGCCCCTGTTCCGCGACTTCCGTTCCTGGAAGCGCTACGAAGGCGGCTGGGCCCAGGACATCTACACCTTCGACCTGGCCACGAACGAGACCCGCAACATCTCGAATCACGTGCGCAGCGACCGGGACCCGATGTGGGTGGGCGATGGCATCTGCTTCTCCTCGGACCGGGACGACAAGCTCAACCTCTACCGCTTCGACACGAAGACGGCGCAGCTCACCCAGCTCACCAGCCACACCGACTGGGACGTGCGCTGGCCCGAAAGCGACGGTCAGAGCCGGATCGTCTACGAGCTCGGAGGAGAGCTGCGCATCCTCGAAATCGCCTCGGGCACGTCGCGCCCCCTGAGCATCTTCGTTCCCGAGGACGGCCTCTCCAGCCAGCCGGAGTTGATCTCCGTCTCCGATCGGATCGAGGACTACGACCTGAGCCCGGGCGGTGAACGGGCACTGTTCGTGGCCCGCGGAGACGTCTTCAGCGCCCCCTCCAAGGACGGTCGCACGCGCAACCTCTCGCGCACGCCCGGCGCCCACGAGCGCGAGGCCTCCTGGTCGCCCGACGGACACTGGGTGGCCTATGTCTCCGACATCTCCGGGGAGGAGGAGATCTGGCGCACGGCCCAGGACGGCTCGGGAGAGCCCGAGCGGCTGACCGAGAACGACGGCGGCCGCCTGTACGACCTCGTGTGGTCGCCCGACTCCGAGTCCATTGCCTACAGCGACAAGGAGGGCCGCCTCAAGGTTCTCGACCTGGAGAGCCGCGGCGTGCACGTGGTGCACGATGAGATCTATGGGCGCATAGCGGACCACAGCTGGTCCCCGCGCAGCGGGTACCTGGCCTTCAGCGCCTCGGACGCGACCGGATACCGCTCGATCTACATCTGGAGCCGGGCCAACGGCGAGACGCGCCGGATCACGGACGAGTACTTCACGGAGTCGAGTCCCACCTGGGACCCCGAGGGCAATTTCCTCTACTTCCTCGCCGACCACTCCTTCGCACCGCAGATCTGTTCGATCGAGTGGAACTTCGCCGTCGACCGGGAAACGAACGTGTACGCCCTTGGACTGCGCAAGGACAGCCCGCACCCCTTCCCCCCGAAGAACGACGAAGTCGACGCCGACAAGGAAGAGGAAGGGAACGAGGACGAGGGCGACGAGAAAGAAGAAGACTCGGAGGAAGAGGAGGAGACCGGACCGATCTCCATCGATTTCGACGGTCTCGCCGAGCGCGTAGCCCGCTTCCCCATCGCGGCGGACAACATCGGTTCACTCCAGGCCACGAAGAACGGAGTCCTCTTCACCCGAGGAGGACCGTTCTACTACGGACGTTCCGCCGACGTTTCCTCCACCCTTCTGGCGTACTCCATCGAGGATCGAGAAGAGACCGAGATCGCCAAGGACATCTCGGGCTGGGCCCTCTCCGCCGACCTGGAGAAGGTCCTGGTGCGCCGCTCGGGGGCCTTCGAGATCTATCCCTCCGCAGGTGGCGAAGCCCAGGGTGTCTCCACGGACGGTCTCGTGGCCGAGCGCGTTCCCCGCGAGGAATGGGCCGTCATCTTCGACGAGGTCTGGCGCCGTTTCCGCGACTACTTCTACGTGGAGAACATGCACGGCTACGACTGGAACGCCCTGCGCGAGCAGTACAGGCCACTCCTGGCCCACGTGGCCCATCGCTCGGACCTCAACTACCTGATCTCCGAGATGATCGGTGAGCTCAACGTCTCCCACGCCTACATCGCGGGCGGCGACGAGAACCTCCCCGATCGAACGCCGGTCGCCCTGCCCGGCGCGCGCTTCGTTCCCGACGAAGCGTCGGGCCTCTTGCGCATCGGTCGCATCCTGCCCGGCCAGAACACGGAGAGCCGCTACCGCTCCCCCCTGACCGAGCTCGGGGTCGACGTGGCCGAGGGCGACTACGTGCTCTCCATCAACGGACAGAGCCTGCGCCTGGGCGACAACCCCTACCGCCTGCTGCGCAACCCCAGCGGACAGCACGTCGAGCTCCAGGTCAGCTCGACCCCCAGCCTGGACGACGCCCGCACGGTCTACTTCGAGGGTCTCTCCAGCGAGAGCAGCCTGCACTACCTCAACTGGGTCGCCGGCAACCGCCGCAGGGTGGCCGAGGCGACCGACGGCCGCGTGGGCTACCTGCACGTGCCCGACATGGGCGCCAACGGCATCCGCGAGTTCATCAAGTGGTACTACGGGCAGGTGCGCAAGGAGGGCCTGGTCATCGACGTGCGCGGGAACGGAGGCGGCAACGTCTCGCAGATGCTGATCGAAAGGCTGTCCCGCAAACTGCTGGGGCTCGACTACGCGCGCGCCAACGACCATCCCTTCACCTATCCGGCCGTGGTCTTCCACGGCCACATGGTCTGCCTGCTCAACGAGCACTCGGCTTCGGACGGGGACATCTTCCCCTGGACCTTCCGGCGAGTCGGCCTCGGCCCTCTGATCGGCAAGCGCTCCTGGGGCGGCATCATCGGGATCAGCGGGCACGGGCCGCTGATGGACGGCGGTTCGGTCAGTGTTCCCCAGTACGGCAATGCCGCGCCGGACGGAACCTGGGCGGTGGAAGGCTACGGCGTGGCCCCCGACATCGAGGTCGAGAACGACCCGGCGGCCTTGCTGGCCGGTCGTGATCCCCAGCTCGAGCGCGGCATCCAGGAAGTCCTGGCGCGCATGGCGGCCGAGCCCAAGGCCCTGGCCCCGGCTCCGGAAGCACCGGTCAAGTCCTACTAGCCCGGCGAGCGGCGCCCTACTCCCCGGAAGTCGGCGGCGCCTCGAGACGAATGGTGGCCAGGAGCTCCCGCAACCTGCGCGGGGAGTGCTCCTGGCCCACGGGCCATTGCGCGAAGAGGGCCAGGAGCCTTCCCGGCTGGCCCAGGTTGACGCGCACCGAATCCCGCCAGGTGCCTCCCTCCTGGAAGTGCCGCTCGACCGCATAGTCGGCTCGCCAGCGCCCCCACTCGACCTCGCCGAACTCGACCTTCGAATGCCACTCGAAGTCGGGTTCCTCTTCCCACTTCACCTTCTTCTCGCTCGAACGACGGTTCTCGTCGTCATCGGGCCGGCGGAACAGCCGCGCAAGGGCGCCGCGACCTCCGTACTCGATCAGCACGATCTCCTCGGGATCAGCGGACGTCAGGGGACCTTGCCCCTCGGGCCGCGCCAGCCGCAGCACGGTTTCCCCGGAGGGGCGTTTGGCCGCTTCGGTCAGCTCGAAGCCCCAGGGCGGCCTGCCCGCGGCGAAGTAGGAGCTCAGGCGTTCGGCGCCATCGACTTCGCTGCCGCGCAGGGAAAGGGGCATCAGCACCAGAGCGACGAGGAGCAACAGCCCCAGGGCGATCCCGAGCACACAGCCAGGGCTCTCACGTCGCAGCTCCGGAGAATCCATGAAGGCAGCCCGCCGGCCCTACTTCCCGCGCCAGACGTCGAAGGGTTCCAGCAGCTGCGTGACCATGTCGTCGGGGACCGGATCGGGCCGTCCATCCGTCCGCACGATCTGCACCATCACGCCCTTCTCCCCTTCCCCGGTCAGATCGACGCGGATGCTCATCCCCGCCGTGTTCGGCTCGTCGTCGGAATCGGGCACCCAGGCCTTGAAGCGCAGGCAGCGCGTCTCGCGCCCCTGGACTTCGACCACGCCCGCTTCGGGCTCTTGAATGGCTCCGACCCCGAACACGCCCTTGTTCTCGGTCGACTCCGGATCGAACAGCCGCTCGACCTCGGCCTGGCGATCGAAGCGGAAGACGATCATCATCGCCGGCGCACTCTCGGGGGTCAGGTAGTACTGCCCCTG
>JAUIEE010000601.1 GCA_030428965.1 bacterium
GGACGCGGGAATCGGTCTGGATCAGCTCGAGGATGGCGCTGAACGAGGAGAAGTCGAGGGTGCCGAAGGTGAACAGCCCCGGAGTGGTCGGGGTCGTGACGAGGTTCGGGGCGTTCGGGAAGGCTCCGCCGCCCGCACCGCCGCCGTCCACGTTGGGGTTGAAAGATCCCAGGGAGGAGTCCCCGAACGGAAAGGTGTGGGGCATCGAGGCGCCCGATCCCTGGGCGAAGACGTTCCAGTCGATGCCCAGCTTCAGGGCGTTGTCGAGCATGACCTCGACGAAGCGAGCCTCGATGACCACCTGCACCGGTTTGACGTCGATCTTGTCGACGACCTCCTGGATGCGGGCCAGGCGCTCGGGATGGTCCAGGACGACCAGGGTGTGGGAGCGGGCCGGCATGCCCTGGGACGTGGAGGCCAGCTGGGTCCCGATCTGCAGGCCGTTCGCGTTGACGTTGGGTGCACCACCGTTCGGCTGCACGCCAACGTTGGGCCGGACCCTGAGCCCGGCCTGCGGATTGCCGGCGAAGCCCTGGGCCAGGTGGTCGGTGGTCTTGAGCAGGGAGATCTTGCCGGTTTCACTCAACAGCCCTTCCACGGCGGCCTGAACCCGTTCGGCGTCGACGTAGCGTAGGTCGAGCACGAGGACCTCCTGGACGGCCGCGGCCGCCGCATTCTGGGCCGTCTCGTACTCGGTGCGCTTGCGTTCCTGCTCGAGCAGCTCCTCCAGGGTGTAGACCGAAGCGATGTTGCCGTCGATCGAGTACTCGAAGCCCGTGACCCCGACGATGGCGTCGAGGGACTCCTTCAGGGAGACCTGGTCGAGGTCCAGGGTGATGGCTCCCTCGATACGGTTGCTCATGACCAGGTTGACGCCGGCCTGTTTGGCCACGAGACGCAGGGCGTCGCGCACGTCCGTGTCGAACATCTCCAGGCTGATGAGCGGTGCCTTGACGGGAGGTTCCGCCTTGGGAACGTTCGTGCCGGAGTTCGTCGAGGGGCTCGAGGCCAGGGCGAGGAAGAGGGGCAAGAACCAAGTGGCGATCATCTCTGGGCTCCGAGGCGAAGGGTGGTCGTGGTGCCGTCCAGACGCAGCTTCACGCTGTTTGTCGTGATCTCCACGACCGTGTGGCCGCTGGCGAGCCGGTCGTTCTCCTGGACGATGTCGTGCCCGATGATGGCCATGGGCTTGTTCTGGCAGACGCTGATGCCGGAGAGGCGCAGGGTCGTGGTGGAGAGGGGTTGGGGCTCGCCTTCGCGCAGCGCGGCGGTAGGCTCTTCGGGACTGCCTGCCAGGCGAAAGGGATCGCGCGTCCAATCGAGCTCGGCCTTGCGGGCGGCCTGTTCGGCCAGGGTGCGCTCTTCGTCCCGGGGCCCTTCGACCGGAGTGAGGTTGGCCGCCAGGTTCGTGCCGGTGTAGGTAGCGGGCGCCTTGTCGGGCAGGGCCATGAGGACGACCAGCCCCAGGCCGGAGATCCCCAGGAAGATCGGGATGCGCTTGTTCTCCATGGCTACTGGGCCCCCAGGCTGGCGAGGACTTCATCGGGGCGGCCGGGGGCGAACCAGCGGACTTCCACGCTGGCTTGAAGGATGCCCTCGCCGCGGTCTTCTTCCGGCCGAAGCTCGAGCCTCTCGATGCTGGGCACTCCTTCGGCTGCGGAGAGGTGGTCGAGGAACGAGGCCACCTGTCGGTAGTTGCCCACGCCGATGAGCTCATGGGCGGCGCTGCGAATGGCGCCCGCCTCGATGCGCGTGCCCTGGGCGTTCTTGACCGAGGTCAACGTGATTCCGGAAGAGCGGGCGGCCCTGGAGATTTCCGCGAGACGCCGGGGCTCGTTCTCCTGCAGCTCCCGCCAGCTCTCGAGCCGCGAGCTGTCTTCCTCGGCCGAACCGGAGTCGAGACGCGGCATGGCGCCGAGGGTCGCCATCTTGCTGTCGATCGAGCTCTGGAGTCCCCGGACTGTGCCCCGCCGCTGGTTCAGTCGCCAGGCCGTTCCGCCGAGCAGGGCTCCGACGAGCAGGAACAGGCCGAGGAACCAGGCCACGTTCTGCCGGACGTTCTTCTGCAGGGTGCTCTTCATGGGTTCGACCGTCCCGGTTCCATGGGGAAGGCGTCGA
>JAUIEE010000137.1 GCA_030428965.1 bacterium
TGCCTGCATCGAGCTTGGCGCGGTCGGGGCCCCCGGTCGGATCTTCGGGACGGGGCGTAGCCGAGACCCCGTACGCACTGCGCGCGGCGACTTCGAACGACTCGGGGAACTCCTCGTAGACCTCCACGTCCAAGGCCGTGGCCCCGCGGTTGACGAGCAAGAGCGTGCGCGGGAAGGGACGGGACAGGCCGACCTTGCCCGGCAAGGAGCGCTGCACCTCGAGCTTGGTGGGACCGGGAAGACGCCCGTAGTCGTACGCAGCCGCCAAGACCAAGAGGATGTCCGCGACCAGGACCGGGCCGCGGAGCCCTCCCGCCACCAGGGCCAGCAAGGAGCCCAGCAGCGCGACCACGGCCAGGGCGAGCAGTCGCGGGGAGGGGATCAGCGCGGAACCTCCACGGCGTCGAGGATGCGCGCGAGCACCTGGGAGGCGCGCACGCCCTCGATCTCCTCGGCCGGATCCAGGGCCACGCGGTGACACAGGCTGTCGATGAACACGGACTTGATGTCATCGGGGGTGACGTAGGTGCGCCCGTTCAGCGCGGCCGTGGCCTTGGCCGCCCTCAGGAGCATGACCCCCGCTCGCGGGCTGGCTCCGAGAGCCAGGGCGGGCGTGCGCCGGGTCTCCCCGAAGAGGCGTACGACGTAGTCCGCGAGGTCGTCCCGGAGCTCGACGCGATCGACGACACGGCGCGCTTCGAGCACGGCCTCGGGATCGGTCACCGCCCGCAGGCCGAGCTCCTCGGGACTGGCGCTGGGACTGCGTCCGTGGGCTTCCCGCAGGAGGCGCGCCTCCACGTCCGGCTCGGGGTAGCCCACGACCAGCTTGAAGAGGAAGCGGTCGAGCTGAGCTTCGGGGAGAGGGTAGGTCCCCTCGTGCTCGATGGGATTCATGGTCGCGAAGACCACGCAGGGCACCGGGAGCGAATGCTGTTCTCCATCGATCGTCACCGTGCCCTCCTGCATGGCCTCGAGCAGGGCGGACTGGGTCTTGGCCGGTGCGCGGTTGATCTCGTCGCACAAGAGGAAGTGGGCGAACACGGGCCCCGGGCGGAAGCGGAACTCCCCGTCGCCGGGATGGAAGACGCTCGTGCCCGTGATGTCCGCCGGCATCAGGTCCGGCGTGAACTGGATGCGGGAGAAGCTGCCGCCCAGGGTCTGGGCCAGGCTCCGGACCAAGAGCGTCTTCGCAACCCCCGGAGGTCCCTCCAGGAGCACGTGCCCGCCGGCGAGGAGGGCCGCGAGACAGCCGTCGATCGTCGATCCCATTCCCACCAACACGCGACCACACTCCTCCTGCACGCGTTGGCGCAGGTTCGACAGGGCGGACTCGTTCGTATGCGTTTCTTCCATGGTGGCTGTCAGCTCTTCCTCCGGGGACGCAGCCCCTCACCAAGTCTTGTCTCCAACCAGGCAAACTCCTCACACCAGCGCTCCAGGTCCTCCGACCTGCGCACCGAGGCGACGCTGAGGCTCGCCGCCGCGCGTTCCAGCTCCTGCCCCTGGAGGCGAGGCCCGAGCTCGGTGAACAGGCGCGTCGCCAGCTCCTCGTCCGAATCGGGCCAGGGCTCTCCCCCCTCGCTTCGAAGGCCGTGACGATGTCCCGATCGCATCAGCACCCCGTCGCGCAACATGCGCGCCACGAGACGCCAGGCGCGGGCCGACTCCAGCAGCCCCCCGTGGGCCCGGGCGCGGGCCAGGGGCGAGACGTGACCGAGGGGCCGGGGATCGCGGGGGAAGCTCGAAGGCCAGGCTGCCCCCCACAGGAACAAGCCCAGCACGGCGAACAGATGCAGCGTGAACAGGATGTTGTCGGGCGCCAGGGCCAGATCGAAGGGAGAGTCGGGCACCCACCCTCCCAGAGCGTACTCGTCGAACAGCACCTCGCCCCGCATTCCGCCCTGGGCCAGCAGCGAAAGGAGCAACAGACCGTTGTCGTCTTCCCCGACCTGGTCGTTGTCGAGGAACTCGTCCCCCGGCAGCAAGTACACCGAACCACGCCCGACGGGCACTTCCAGCACCAGCGGGCGTGAATCCCCGTCGACCGCGACCGTTTCGATCGTCGTGCCGAGGGGCAAGTCCTCGAACCACAGCCCTCCCCAGCTCCCGCACCTCAACGTCTCTCCGGAGGCGAAGATGACCTCCACTCCGTCGGGATCGCGCTTTCCCGCACGCTTCACGTCGGCCAGCTGCCGCGGCCCGAGCAGCTCGCGCAGAAACTCCAGCCGCGCATCACTGCCCTCGGTGAAGATCACGCCCCCCTCCTCCAGGAACCGCAGGTAGTGCTGGGGGTCGCGCATGCGGCGGGAGGTCTTCACGCGGGCCCGGGTCGGTTGCCCATCGGAGCTGTCCCCGTAGCCAGGAGGCGTCGGCGGAGTCTCGGCCAGGAAGACGACCCCCTCCCCCCGCGGCAGGTTGCCGGGGGAACGGGTCCAGGCCTTCGCCGGAACGTCCAGGGCCTCGAGCAAGAGCAGGGCCGCGCGGCGACCTCCGGGCTCGGTCGAGAAGACGCTCGCCCGACGCGACCCCTCGGGACTGGGCAGGAAGCTGATCCCGAAGGCGAACAGCGCCAGACAGACCACCAGCACCAGAGCCGTGCGCTGCCCCTTCACGCGGCCACCTCCGACCCGAGGCCTCCGAGGAACTGCTCGCAAATCCCCTCGAGGCGCTCCACGTCGGCCAGATCGACGGACTCTCCCCCGAACCGCTTGGCCTCCATCTCCCCCAAGAGCCTCTCCAGGAGCTCCCGCGCTCGCGGTCGCGGGTTGCCGCGGCGCAGGATCTCACGCTCGGTCCACGCCTCGCGGAACTCGAGGTCACCGCGATCGCCGAGACCGAGCACGAGTCCGAAGAACAACAGGCGCAGGGCCCGCGGCAGATCGCCCTCGGAGCTCGCCTGGCGCGCGGACAGACGCAGCTCGCGAACCCGATCACGAATGGAAACGGGAGCGGCCAGCACTTCTTCGGCTTGCCGGGAGCCCACCCAGGCGATGCGCAGGATCTTGTAGAGCAAGAGCACGAGCAGCAGTCCGACCAGGATCGCGAAGGACCAGAAGAGCATGCGAGAGCCCGCGCCGACATCGGCACCGTCCAGGCGCTCGAGGATCCACTCGATCACCTCCTCTCCGACGCTCTGCTCGCTGGAGAACTCGGGCGAAGCGAGGATGCGGTCGAGCTCGCGGCGAACCTGATCCCCTTCGAACGCGCCCTGCGGAAGCCTAGCCACGGGCGGCCCCCAAGCGATCGATGGCGAGCTCGAGGTCCAGCGCTTCCCTCTCGACGCGGCGGTCGAAGTAGAACACGGCCATGTTCACGGCCATGTAGGCGTAGCCCGCTCCGACGAACAGCCCGCTCAGGAGCACGCTCAGAGCGGAGAAAGCCACGCCGCGGATCGACAGCAAGTCCTGCAGCCAGGCTCGCACGCTTGGCTCCTCCGCGGCCGAAGCGAAGGCGCTCAACGGCCCGATCATGAGACCGCCGACGACCGTGTAGCACAGCCAGCGGGCAAGGCCTCCCCAGCCTTTCGAGAGCACGGCACTGCGACGCAGGGCACGCACCACGTCGCTGCCCAGGCCGCCTGCGGTCGTTTCCCGGGTCGCGGCCAGAAGCGCGCCCCCCTCCAGGATGTACACCGCCGGCGCCATCGCCAGGAGCCACATGACGACGGGCATCCCGATGCAGCCCAGACAGAACCCCATCAGGGTGGCCAGGACCGTGACCACGGAAATGACGCCGACCCCCACGACCCGGAACAGGGGCAGGCGCAGGCTATCGAGCGCTCCCATGGGCCTTCCGAGCACCTCCCCCCCGACGAGGGAAGACACGAGGCTCACGGTCAGGGCCTGCAAAGGAAAAGCCAGCAGCCCGACCCAGAGCATCTCGAGGCCCGTCTCGGATCCATAGCGCAGGACCAACTCCCCGAGCACCTCCACGGGAATCCAGCAGGCGGTCGCCACGCCGACCAGGGCCCCGAAACGCCTCATCAAGATCTCGACCGAGAAGTCGAGGATCGCGCCGGGGCTCATCGCCCGAACGGAAGGCTCGCTGGTCGCGAGACGGGCGGCCCGGTGCCGTCCCGGCTGGGCGTCGCGCGTTGCGGCCGACTCCAGAGCCCGGACGGGCCGCATGGGCTGGCGCTGGTGCTCCTGGGCAGCCATGAAGACCCCAGGGTAGCGGCCCCGCGGGCCGATGAGGACTACAGATTCCCCAGGTGAATCGCGTCCGTCGGGCAGTTGCGAGCGCAGGCGTGGTCACGGGTGCACTCGTAGTTGGCGATCTTGCGCACCTCGGCCTTCTCTCCGTGGGCCCAGAAGGCCTCCGTCTCGCACACCATCTGGCAGTTGCCGCAACCGATGCAGGCCTGGGGATCGACGCGAATCGAGACGTAGTCCCGGGGAACGACCGGGCAAGCGTAGCCGTCGAGGAGGTCGGGGCTCACCAGGTTCCGGGTGGCCGAGTGGGAGAGCAGAACCCGCAGGGTCTCCGACTCGCCCAGGCGCACGACCTCGGTCACGTCTTCGAAATCGAAGCGGGCTAGGTGCCCGACCTTGGGCTGGACGAGCACCGTGCTCTGGTCGGCGTGCATGTGCAGGGCCTGCTCGACGATGACCTCTTCGGCGATCTCGAAGGAGCGGTAGAGCGTGCTGACGACGCGATCCTTGTAGTTGGGCGCCTTGAAGGTCGCCTTGACGGTGAGGTCCACGGCGATGATCAGGTCTGCCCCGAGCTGCTTGGCGAAGCGCAAGGGGAGGGCGTCCACGATGCCACCGTCCATGTAGTGGAAGCCGTCGCGCTGGTAGGGCTCGAAGATGCCCGGCAAGCAGCAAGAGGAATAGACCGCGTCGACGAGCGGAATCTCTCCCATCCCCGGGGTGCCCCAGAAGACGAGCCCTCCGTTCTCCAGGCGCACGGCGTTGCAGTAGAAGGGCAGCTTCATCTCGTCGAAGCGCACGGGGGGCAGGATCTCACGCAACCGCTCGCGGAAGGTCTCTCCGCGGTAGACGCTGGAGGCCGCGGTTCCCTTCAGGAGGAACTTGACGAAGTTCAGCCGGAAGTAGTCCTCCTTGCGCAGGACCGAGATCAGCTCCTCCATCTTCTTGACGGAGTAGCCACCCGCGGCCATGGCCCCCACCAGGGCACCGATGCTGGTCCCCACCACGGCGTCGTAACGAATGCCCAATTGCTCCATGGCCTTGAGCACACCGATGTGGGCCATGCCACGCATGCCTCCGCCTCCCAGGACCAGGACGATCTTGGGCTTGCGCCGAAGCCCGACTCCTCCACCGGCGGGACGAGGGTCTTCGGGAAGGGGTAGGTCGGGCTCGTTGTTCAAGGTGGAACTGAATTCGTTCGATCGAGGACTGGAGGTCGTGAAGCGCGCTTCGCTTTCGGAAGTTGGAAAGCCGGAGCCGCTTTGGGATCCTCGGGGACCTCTGGGAAGCTCGCTTTCCCGATCCTCTTTATCCGACGAATCCCCAGATACCTTTAGCTCCCCCTAGAGCCGAATGAAACCCAGCCCCCAAGGACGCGCCGTTCTGGCCGCCGGCCTGCGCCTCCCCCAAGCCCGCGCCGGCAGCGCCTATGCCCGCGAAGACGCCGGCCACCTGGGAGCCAGCTTGGCCCGGGAACTGCTGGCCCGGACCGGGATCGACCCCCAGGAAATCGACGAGGTGGTCGTGGGCTGCGTCGGTCCGCCCCACGACCAGGCCAACATCGCCCGCGTGATCGCCCTGCGCGCCGGGGTCCCCCAGGGGGTCCCCGCCCACACGGTGGGACGCAACTGCGCCAGCGGCATGCAGGCCGTGACCACCGCGGTGACCTCCATCGAGGCGGGGCGGGGCGATCTCTTCCTGTGCATGGGGGTCGAGGTCATGAGCGCCTACCCCCTGATCTACAACGACCGGGCCACCGCCTTCTTCGGGCGCATGATGCGGGCGCGCTCGGTCGGGGCGAAACTCTCCGCCCTGCTGAGCCTGCGCCCCTCCATGTTCTTCGCGCCGCGCATCGCGCTGACCGAGGGCCTGACCGACCCGACCGTCGGTCTGATCATGGGCTCGACCGCCGAGAACCTGGCCCGGGACTTCGGCATCACGCGCCAGGAGGCGGACGCCTACGCGCTGCGCAGCCACCAGCGGGCCGCCAAGGCCCGGGACGCCGGGCGCTTCGAGCCCGAGATCGTGCCCCACTTTCCCCTGGGAGCCTCGCCCGGCAAGGGCTCGTTGCAGCACGACGACGGTATACGGGACGACCAGACCCCCGAAGCCCTGGCCAAGCTGAAGCCCTACTTCGAGAAGCCCGACGGGATCGTCACCGTGGGCAACGCGTGCGGCATCACGGACGGGGCCACGGCTCTGTTGGTCACGACCGAGGAGCGTGCCCGCTCCCTGGGGCTCGAACCCATGGCCGCCATCAGGAGCTTCGCCTGGTCGGGCTGCGATCCGGCCCGCATGGGCATCGGCCCCGTGCACGCCTCGAATCGTGCCCTGCAGGACGCGGGGGTCGAGCTCGCGGATGTCGGCGTGGTGGAGTTGAACGAGGCCTTCGCGGCCCAGGTCATCGCCTGCCAGCGCGCGGCCGCGAGCGCCGAGTACTGCCGCGAGCACCTGGGACGCAGCTCCGCCCTCGGCGAGTTCACGGACGACAAGCTCAACGTCAACGGTGGTGCGATCGCCCTGGGCCACCCGGTCGGCGCGACCGGGGCACGACTCCTCTTGACCACGGCCCACGAGATGGCGCTGTCGAACCACGAACTAGGCCTGGCCACACTCTGCATCGGTGGCGGCCAGGGAGGCGCGGTCCTCCTGGAGCGAAGATCATGATCGACCTGGAAGGCCTCCCGGAACCCGAGAACGCCCCGCAAGAAGGGAGCTGCATTCGGTTGGAGCGCCCCGAAGAGGGGCTCGTCCGCCTGCATCTCGATCCGCCGCACCGTCCCAAGCTGGCCGTCTTCGACAAGCCGCTCCTGCGCGATCTCGACTCGGCCCTGACGGAGCTCGAGCAAGACGCGAGCGTGCGGGCCATCGTCGTCGCCGGACGCGATCCGCTCTCCTTTGCGGGGGGCGCCGACATCGAGGGCATCGCCAAGGTCACCGACCCCGCCCTGGCCCGCAAGTTCGTCCAGAGCGGCCAGGAGTTGTTCCAGCGGCTCCATCGCCTGGGCCGTCGGGGCGGCGGACGATGCCACACCGTCGCCGCCGTGGGTGGCCCGGTTCCCGGAGGCGCCTACGAGATCGCCCTGGCCTGCGACCTGATCCTGCTCGCCGATCACAAGAAGAGTCGCGTCGGCCTGCCGGAGGTCATGCTCGGGATTCTCCCGGCCTGGGGGGGATCCCAGCGGCTTCCGCGCCGCATCGGGACCGTCGCCGCGCTGACCGCCATCCTCCAGGGCCGGCTGTATCCGGCCAGGAAGGCCCTGCGCATGGGCATGGTCGATCGCTTGACGCCCCCCGAGTACCTGATCCGGGTGGCCGAAGACATCGCCCTCGGACGCCTGAAGGCGCGCGCCAAGAAGCGCTCGGCCTGGAGCCGTATCCTGGTGGACAAGAACCCGCTGGCGGGAGCGCTGATCGCATCCCGGGCCACGAAGGAAACCGAGAGCAAGACGCGCGGACACTACCCCGCTCCCCTGGCCGCGATACCGCTGGTCGTACGCGCGCCCCGCGTCAGCTTGAGGGAGGGACTCAAGGACGAACGGGAGGCCGTGCTGCCCCTCGCCACAGGTCCCATCACCAAGAACCTCGCGCGCATCTTCCTGGGCAGTGAGGAGGCCAAGAAGCTCGGGGAGAGCCCCGACGGCGGAAGGCTGGCTCCGGTGAAGCGGGCGGGGGTCATGGGCGCCGGGGTCATGGGGGCGGCGATCGCCTCGGTCCTGGCCGAGAAGGGGGTCTCGACCCGCCTGGGCGACCTCGAGCGTTCGGCCCTGGACGAAGCCCTGCGAGCCCACCACAAGGAGGTCTCCAAGCGCAAGCAGCGCCGCAGCCTGAGCCCGGCGGAAGCCCTGGGCGCGATCGATCGTCTCGAGGTCACGACCACGGGCGAGGGCTTCACGCGCTGCGACCTGGCCATCGAGGCCGTGGCCGAGAAGCTCGAGGTCAAGCGCATCGTCCTCGGCAAGCTGGCGGAACAGATGCCGGACGACGCGATCCTGGCGACGAACACCTCGAGCCTGTCCGTGGATGCGATCGCCGAGCTGCTCCCGAACCCCGAACGGGTGGTGGGGATGCACTTCTTCAACCCGGTGCGCAAGATGCCCCTGGTCGAGATCGTCCGGGGCAGCCGCACCTCCACCGAGGTCGTGCACCGCACGGCACGCCTGGCCATCGACCTGGGCAAGACCCCCGTCATCACCAAGGACGTGGCCGGCTTCCTGGTCAACCGCGTGCTGGGTCCCTACCTCGACGAGGCGGTCCGGCTGCTCGAAGCGGGCGAATCCCCCGAACGGATCGACGCGCTGCTCGAGGCCTTCGGCATGCCGATGGGTCCGTGCGAGCTCCTGGACGTGGTCGGTCTCGACATCGCCTCCCACGCGGGCGCTTCGCTCGAAGCGGCCTACGGAGAGAGGATGAAGGCCTCCCGCTTCCTCGAGGCCTTCGTGCAGGCCGGCGAGCTGGGCCAGAAGAGCGGCAAGGGAATCTACCGCTGGGGCAAGGACGAGCGTGGACGGCCGAAGAAGCTCGAGCCCTCGGGCCGCCTGGCCGGCCGAACGGCGGCCACACCGCTCTCCGAGCAGCTCGTGACCGATCGCCTGGTGCTCTCCCTGGTGAACGAAGCGGCCCGCTGCCTCCAGGAGGAAGTCGTGGCCGGACCCCGGGAGCTCGACCTCGCCGCGGTCTTCGGAACCGGTTTCGCCCCCTTCCGCGGTGGCTTCCTGCGCTACGCCGACGAGCGCGGACTCGTCCAGGTCGTGGAGACCCTCCATCGCATCCTCGACAGCCCGGGCCTTCAGAACGGCGAGCGTCGTGGACGATTCGAGGCTGCCCCCCTCCTGGCAACCCTCGCCGACGAGAAGCGCACCTTCCATGAAACCTAACTCCACCCTGAACGGCTTCGTCCGCGGCCTGTTCGAAGGCCAGATTCGCTCCTCGTCGCTGTTCCCCTTCCCGGGCCCCGATCCCGAGACCGAGGAGACCAGCAACGAGATCGCCTCGATGGTGTCCGAGTGGGCGCGCGAGTCGATCGACCCCGAAGCGATCGACCTCGACAAGGAGATCCCCGGGACCGTGCTCGAGGGCATGGCCGAGCTGGGGCTCTTTGGCCTGACGGTCCCCGAGGCCTACGGGGGAGCGGGAATGGGCCAGTACACCTACTCCCGGGTGATGGAAGCGGTCGCCCATCGCTGCGCCTCGACGGTCACCGTGCTCGGAGGTCACCTGGGCATCGGCCTGAAGGCTCTCTTGTTGTACGGCACCGAAGAGCAGCGCCAGCGCTGGCTGCCGCGCATGGCCTCGGGCGAGTGGATCGGGGCCTTCGCCTTGACCGAAGCCGGAGCAGGCTCCGACGCGGGAGCCCTGCGGACGGCGGCGGAGCGTCAGCCCGACGGTTCCTGGAAGCTCAACGGGCGCAAGGTCTGGATCACCAACGGCGGCTTCGCCGGCTTCTTCGCCGTGTTCGCACGCACCCCGCACCCGGAGCGGTCGGACGCCCCCATCGAGGAACGGCCCATCTCGTGCTTCCTGGTACCACGGGAGACCGCGGGGGTCACGGTCGGCCTGCCCGAGGACAAGATGGGGCTGCGCGGCTCCTGCACGACCGAGGTCGGCCTGGAAGATGTCGTCCTGCCCGAGGACTACCTGATCGGTCCGCAGGGCGAGGGCTTCAAGGTGGCCATGAACGTGCTCAACAGCGGCCGGCACGGCCTGGCGGCCTGCTGCCTCGGCCAGGGCCGTCTGGCGCTCGGCCTGGCCTTGCAGCATGCCCGGGAACGGGAGCAGTTCGGCCAGCCGATCGCGAACTTCGGGATGATTCAGGAGCTCCTGGCAGGTATGGAGGCGGACCTCTACTCCATCGAGTCCGGCACCTGGCTCGCCGCCGGCCTGATCGATCGGGGAGCGGGGGACACGATGCTCGAGGCGGCCTGCTGCAAGATGTTCGCCACCGAGAAGCTCTGGCGCATCGCCAACGACGCTCTCCAGGTCACGGGGGGCACGGGCTTCATGCGCGAGTATCCCTACGAGAGGATCGTCCGGGACGCGCGCATCAACATGATCTTCGAAGGAACGAATCAGGTCCTGCGCATGATGCTCGCGACCCAGGGGCTGCGCCGGCCCCTGCGTGGGGAGGCCACGATCACCCAGGGAGCCGGGCGACTCGAAGGCGTCGCGGAAGAGCTGGCCGCCGAGGGAGCCGTCTTCGAGCAGCTCGCCGCTCGGTTTGCCGCTTCGAGCCAAGAGGCCCTGGACGAACACGGGCCAGGACTGCGGGCCGCCCAGCTCCCGGTCCGTCGGATTGCCGACATGGCCGTCGCCCTGTTCTCCATGGGAGCGGTCCTGAGTCGGGCCTCGGGTCCCGAGGCCACGCGCGGGGCCTCCACCCCCGTCGCTCGCCTGGCGTGCGCTCGCCTGGCCCAGGACTTCCGGCAGGCCCAGAGCGAGGAAAAGTTTGCCCACGACGAGCTGATCCGAGAGGTCGCCCGCGGACTCTGAAGCGGCTCGAGAGGACCTTCCCTACTCAAGTTCCGGGAAAGGTTTGTCGAAGCAGGGACCACGCCTCCCGCCCGAGGTCCCCGATGCACGCCACCCACGGGCCCTGCCCAGCCTCCATGGCTCTCCCCCAGCGTGAGCCCCTCCGCCCGCCGGAGCCAGCCCGAAGCGAACCGGCCTGGTGCGAGCTACGCCCATGAGAAAGCCGGGCGTCCGTCTCAAGATCTTCCTGGGGCTGATGGCTGCCCTGTCCAGCTTCATGCTGGTCACGTTCCTTGCGGTGGGGCACCTCGTCGACCAGATCACCGAGACGGAAGCCTCGCGTCACCTGAGCACCGCTCGAACGGCCCACAAGCGCTTCGAGGAAACCCGACGCGAGCGCATGATCCAGCGAGTCCGCTCCCTGGCACGGGTCTCCCATCTGCACAGCGTGCTCGAAGCGCAGGACAGGGGCAGCGAGACCATTCGACGAACGGCGGAGATTCTCTACCAGGCCTCGGGCGTGCCCCTTCTGGTGGTGGCGGACACCGACGACAGCATCGTCGCTTCGATCGACAACCACGCCGCCGGCGTCCTGTCCGACGAGCTGGTGGCCTACGCCAAGTCCTTGCTCGGCTTCAGCCACTTCGGCGTCTGGCAGCAGGGATCCAAGCACTACTACATCGCGACCGAAGAGGTCGTGTCCCGGGGCTTGTCCCTCGGACTCTTGATCATCGGCTACCCGCTGGACGCCACCGCGGCCAACGAGCTGGCCGAGGTCGCCGGCATGGACGTAACGGTCATCTCGGACGACGTGGTCGTGGCCCACGCCTGGCACGACGACGAGCCGAGCACGCTGGAAATGGCCCGGGAGGCCGAGCGGCTGCACGAGCTCTCGACGCACCGCTTCTCGCCCCTCGAGATTGCGGGACGACAGGTGATGGCCATCTCGCTCCCCCTGGACCGCCGAGGTCACGCCATCATCGTGAGCCGTCCCCTGGAGAAGTTCCTGCACGAATCGGGGGCGGCCAAGAAAGCCATCCCCCTGTTCGCCCTGGGCACCGTCCTCTTGGCCTTCATCGTGAGCACCTACCTGGCCGAACGGCTGGGGCGTCCACTGCAAAGCCTGACGGACGCGGCCAACGACTTCGCCCGTGGAAAGCTCTCCACGCGCGTCGCCGTCTCCGGTGCCGAGGAGTTCGAGATCCTGTCCCAGTCCTTC
>JAUIEE010000138.1 GCA_030428965.1 bacterium
CCGCTAGGGGTGTTCACCCGTTAACCCCCGGGGTTAACACTTCGCGTTCAGATCGGAGTTAACACTTCCCGGGAGGGCCGCTCGTCCAGGCGATCCCTAGCCATCGCAATCCCCTGCGGCATAGAGCCTTGCAAGCTTCCACGCCCCTGAATCCGTGCGACGGCACACAAAATGCTCCTGTCCACCTCGGACGGCCTGGGCCCCAACCGCGGGGTCTCCTCCCCCGGCTCTCCCTCCCCCTCCCGGTCCAGGCCGTCCGACCTCCAGCATGCCGAAAGAAGCCATGAGCGCCAAACCCCACCGGCCTCCCGTCAGCTCCCAAACCCACCCTCACGCCGAAGCAACGGCCTAGCCGAGCACTCCCATGCAGGATATCCAAGCGGCCCCCTCGATGCCCCGACTCAATGAACCTGCCCCGAACTTCGAGACGGCGACGACCCATGGTCCGCGCAAGCTCGAGGATTACGCGGGCAAGTGGTTGGTGCTCTTCTCGCACCCGGCGGACTTCACGCCCGTCTGCACGACGGAGTTCATCGCCTTCGCCAAGTCTCATGAACGCTTCCAGGAGATCAACTGCGAACTCTTGGGCCTGTCGATCGACAGCAAGTTCGCTCACATCGCCTGGATGCGCAGCATCCAGGCGAACTTCGATGTCGCGATTCCTTTCCCGATCATCGAAGATCTCTCCATGCAGGTTGCCCACGCCTACGGAATGATCCAACCCGGGGCCAGCGACACCTCGGCCGTGCGCGCAACGTTCATCATCGACCCCGACGGCATCCTGCGCGCGATGATCTACTACCCCATGACCAACGGCCGGTCGATCGAAGAGATCCTGAGGCTCGTCCAGGCCCTGCAAACCTCCGCCACCCACAAGGTGGCAACACCGGAGGCCTGGAAACCCGGCGACAAGGTCATCGTCCCACCGCCGCAGACCGCGTCCGAAGCCGAGGCTCGCGCAGCCCAGGGCTACGAATACACGGACTGGTATTTCTCCAAGCGCGCTCTACCCAACCCCTGACACTCCGAACCTCGCCATGATCCTCAAACAGTTCTACCTGGGTTGCCTCGCACACGCTTCCTACATCGTGATCGACGAGCGTACCAAGACAGCCGCGGTGATCGACCCTCAACGGGATATCGAGCAGTACCTCCAGGAAGCGGCCAACCACGGCGCGACCATCAAGTACGTGCTGCTGACCCACTTCCATGCGGACTTCATCGCAGGCCACCTCGAACTCAGGGACCGTGTGGGCGCCCGCATCTACCTGGGCGCGCGCGCCGAGCCGGAGTACGAGTTCACCCCGCTCAAGGATGGAGACGCCCTCGAGTTCGGGGACGTTCGCCTGCGCATCCGAGAGACGCCGGGCCATACCCCGGAAGGGATGTCCATCGTCGTCTACGACCTGACCACGAGCGACGAGACTCCCCATGCCGTGTTCACGGGTGACACGCTGTTCGTAGGCGACGTCGGGCGACCCGACCTGATGGCATCCGTCGGCGTATCCGCGGACCAGCTGGCAGGCTGGCTGTACGACTCGCTGCACGACAAGCTCCTTACGCTCCCCGACGAGACCCTGGTCTACCCCGCACACGGTGCGGGTTCGATGTGTGGCAAGAACCTCGGCAAGGAGACCTTCTCCACCATCGGAGAACAGAGACGCTTCAACTACGCGCTCCAGCCCATGACCAAGGAAGAGTTCAAGGCCGTCGTCACCGCCGAGCAGCCCGAGGCACCGGCCTACTTCGGTCACGACGCGATGATGAACAAGATGGAGCGCTCCACCCTGGAAGCCAACCTCGAACGCTCGCTCAAGCCGCTCTCCCTGGACGACGTCCTGGCCCTTCAGCAAGAAGGCGCCCAGGTCATCGACGTTCGAGATTCCGCCGACTTCGCCGGAGCCCATCTCCCTGGCAGCATCAACATCGGGCTCGGAGGCAAGTTCGCGTCCTGGGCGGGGACCCTCCTGTACAAGGAGAAGAAGATCGTCATCGTCGCGGAACCCGGCACCGAGCAAGAGGCGGCCACGCGCCTGGGGCGTGTCGGCATGGACGATGTCGTCGGCTATCTCGACGGTGGAATGGCCTCCGTAGGCCAACGCGCCGAGCTCCTCGCCGCGACCGAGCGGATCACCGCCCAGAACCTCGCGGAACAGCTCGAATCGTCCACAGACGCCCTCGTTCTCGATGTTCGCACGGAGAAGGAATGGGAGGGTGGCCACATCGAGGGAAGTGTCAACATCCCGCTTCCCCACCTGGCCGAGCGCCTGGACGAACTGCCCAGGGACAAGGAACTATACGTCGTGTGCCGCAGCGGATACCGCTCTTCCATCGCGTCGAGCCAGCTGCTCGCTGCCGGGCTGACGAACTTTCGCGACGTCGTGGGCGGCATGGAAGCCTGGGCGGCCAGCTCGCTTCCGACCACGGTCCTGAAGGCTCCTTCCTGTCCGTCCTAGTCCCCCGAAGTGACCTCCATGGGCAAGCAAGCAGAGAAGAACCACTACCAGGTCCTCATCGTGGGAGCAGGCACCGGCGGGGTTTCGGTCGCGGCCCGGCTATGTCGGGCGCTTCAGAAGCCGGACGTCGCCCTGATCGACCCTTCCGACAAGCACTACTACCAGCCCCTGTGGACCTTGGTCGGAGGCGGCGTCCGGCCGAAGGAAATCACGGAGAGACCTCAGGCTTCCGTCATCCCGGCCAAGGCCACCTGGATCCGAGACGCCGTCAGCGAGCTGCGGCCCCGGGACAACGCGGTCGTGACTGCGTCCGGTCGAGAGCTGACCTACGACTACCTCGTCGTCGCGCCGGGCCTCCAGCTCGACTGGGCGCGGATTCCCGGCCTGAAGGAGAACGTGGGGCGTGGTGCGATCTGTAGCAACTACTCGTACGAGACGGTCGATTCCACCTGGGAATGCATCCGCAACTTCCGGGGAGGAAACGCCATCTTCACGCACCCCAACACGCCGATCAAGTGCGGCGGAGCTCCTCAAAAGATCATGTACCTGGCGGCGGACTACTGGCGCAAGCACCCGCCCGCGAACGAATACAAGGTGATCTTCTGCATCGCCACGCCGAAGATCTTCGCGGTCCAGAAGTATGCGGAGACGCTCCTGAAGGCCGTCGAGCGCTACGGCATCGAGGTCCGCTATCAGCACAACCTCGAGAGCATCCGCGCTGAAAGCAAGCAGGCGATCTTCAAGCAGCTCGACACGGGCAAAGACGTCTCCATGGAGTACTCCATGATGCATGTGACCCCGCCGATGAGCGCGCCCGACTTCATCCAACGGAGCCCCCTGGCCAACGAAGGCGGCTGGGTTGCCGTGGACAAGGAGACCCTCCAGCACCCCGAATTCCCGAACGTCTTCACCCTCGGCGACGCTTCGGCCCTACCCACCTCGAAGACAGGCGCCGCGATCCGCAAGCAGGCGCCAACCCTGGTCTCCAATCTGCTCGCTGTCATGAACGGCCAGGCTCCATCCAGCCGCTACAACGGCTACACGTCGTGTCCGCTGGTGACCGGCTACGGGAAGCTCGTCATGGCCGAGTTCGACTACGACGGGAAGCCCCAGGAAACCTTCCCGATCGACCAAGGCAAGGAGCGCCTGTCCATGTATCTCGTGAAGAAGCACCTCCTTCCCCGACTGTACTGGGACGGCATGCTCAAGGGACGCGCATGAACGCGCCCCGGTGCTCGATCTTGCAAGCTGCCTGCCCATCGCCCTCTTCCTCGACTCGCCCTTCCCTCCCGTGAATCCGTCCATGAAGAAGAACGTCCGAACCTTCGACCGCTCCTGGCGCAGCCTCGCCACCGAAGTGGGAGTGCTCTGTTTCCCGGGCCCCGCTTCCGGAACCGTGGCGGCCGCGCACCCGTACCTTCCGTTCGGCCCATCGACTTGCGGAGGTCGAGCGTGACCCCCCGAGCGTTGAACGCAACGGTACAAGCTCCCGAGCTGGCCGAGGATTCTCGGGCCTGGCTCATCGTCGACGTGAGGACGCCGGGCGAGTTCCAGGGGGAGCAGATCGCGGGCTCCGTGAACGCCCCGCTAGACGTCCTGGACCAGCACGCTCCCTCCATCCAGCAAGCGGCGGCCGGCAAGAAGGTCGCCCTGGTCTGCCGGACCGGTCGGCGCGCCGAGAAGGCGTGCAGCCTGCTCGCAGACAGACAGATGGGAGACCTGCACGTTCTCGAAGGAGGCATCGTGGCCTGGGGGCAGTCAGGCCTCCCCCTGCTTCGGAGCGCGACGGCCAGGATGTCCCTCGAACGCCAGGTCCGTATCGTCGCGGGGGCCCTGGTCGTGATCGGCGTGGCCCTCGGGCTATGGGTTCACCCGGGCTTCCTGGGCCTGTCGGCGTTCGTCGGAGCCGGCCTCGTCTTCGCCGGGCTGACGGACACGTGCGCCATGGGGATGTTGCTGGCGAAGATGCCCTGGAACCGAGCCCCGGCAGCCTGCGCCAAGGAATAGGGGCATGTTCTGGGCCTTGGCAGGAGCCCTCCTGATCGGCCTCAGCCTCGGGCTGATGGGATCTGGAGGCTCGATCATCACCGTACCGGTACTCACCTATCTGGTCGGGCAAGACGAGAAGGTGGCCATCGCCGGCTCGCTGGCCATCGTCGGAGCGATCAGCCTGGTGGCTTCAATCCCCTACGCACGTTCCCGCCGCGTGGACTACCGAAGTGTCGTCCTCTTCGGCCTGCCCGGAATGGCCGGTGCCTACCTGGGAGCCTACTTCTCCCAGTTCGTCTCCGGGGCGGTGCAACTCAGCGTCTTTTCCGCGCTCATGCTGATCGCGGCGATCCTCATGCTCCGTCCCCTCCCAGAGGACTCGGACCATGACGGCCCGCCGCGCAACGCCGCCAAGGTCATGCTCGAGGGCGTCACCGTGGGCGCCGTGCCAGGCTTCGTCGGGGTGGGCGGAGGGTTCCTGATCGTCCCTGCCCTTGTCCTGCTCGGCGGGCTCAGGATGCACCAGGCCATTGGAACAAGCCTGTTGATCATCGCCCTCAAGTCCTTCAGCGGCTTCTACAAGTACCTCGACGTGCTGAACGACCTGGAACTGTCTCTCGACTGGCAGGTTCTCGGCACCTTCTCGGTCCTGGGCGTTGCCGGAAGCTTTGCGGGCAACGCGGTCAGCTCCAGGCTTCCGCAAAGCACGCTCAAGCTGTCCTTCGCCGTCTTTCTCTTCGTAGTCAGCATCTTTGTTCTGGTGAGAAGCTGGCCCGACATCGCAGGCTCTTGAGCCAAGGTCACACCTGAACGTCAGGGTGAGCACCATCCTCCGCACCACACCGGTCCCTCCCCATTCCCCTCCGCCAACACCTGCACGCAGTTGAAGAGCAACCATCCTTACCGACCTAGCCCCTTCCTCCTTCTTCTCGGCCTCGTCCTGCCAGGGCTCGGATGCGCCAGCTCGACGCCCTCCCCCCACGAAGCCCCCCGCGAGGAGAGCGTTCGCCCGGGAGTGAATGACAGCTTCCTCGACCCAAACCTGGACGTTGGAGCCTTCGTTCAGCGCTTCGAGGGCGAGAGCCGAGAGGTGTTCGCGAATCGCCAGGCCATCGTGGACGCCATGAACCTGGGCACAGGAGAGGTGGTCGCCGACGTCGGTGCGGGAACGGGGCCGTTCCTGGCCCCCCTGGCCCACGCGGTGGGATCGACGGGCAAGGTCTTCGCCCTGGACATCGCACCTCCCTTCGTGGAACGGCTCGCCAAGCGCGCGGCGGAAGAAGACCTCCAGGGGGTCGAAGCACGGCTGTGCAGCGAAGACTCGGTCGATCTGCCGGCCGCCAGCATCGATGCGGCGCTCATCTGCGACGTCTACCATCACTTCGAGTTTCCGCGCAGCACGATGGGCTCGCTCCAGCACGCTCTCCGGGAGGGAGGTCAGGTCGTGATCGTCGACTTCGAGCGCATCCCCGGCGTCAGCAGCGACTGGGTGCTGGGACACGTGCGCGCCGGGAAAGACGAGGTCGTCGCCGAGATGGCCGAGTTCGGGTTCGAAATCGTCGAGGAGATCGAAGTCCCCGGACTGCGAGAGAACTGGATCGCACGCTTCCGCAAACGATGACAGCCGAAAAACGGCGCCGCCTCGGGAGTCTGTCCCTCGGTGCAATCGTCGCGGCCAACATGATCGGCGCGGGCGTCTTCACGACCTCGGGTTTTGCGCTCGCTGACCTGGGGTCTCCGACTCGAGTCCTGTGGGCCTGGGTCGCCGGTGGTGCCCTGGCCCTGCTCGGCGTGCTGTGCTACGGAGCCCTCGCGGCTCGCCTGTCGGAATCCGGCGGCGAGTACCTGTTCCTGTCCAAGACCGTCCATCCCGGCCTCGGCTTTCTCGCGGGGTGGGTTTCGATCTGGGCGGGGTTCACCGGCGCGATCGCCCTCGCCGCCGAGGCCGCCCAGGCCTACCTGGCCCCGTGGCTTCCGGCCTTCCTGCCGGCGGACGTGGTCGGCAGTGCGCTGATCGTCCTGGCGGGGCTCTTGCACACGCGGGGTCTGCGGCTGGGGGCCAACGTCCAGAACGTCGTCGTGCTCGCCAAGGTCGCCCTGCTCGTCCTGCTGGTCGTCCTCGGCGCCCGCGCCGCCCCGCAGGCTTACGCCTCCCCGCACCCCCCCGATTTCTCGTTCGCTAGCTTCACGGTCACGATGATGTGGGTGTCTTTGAGCTACTCGGGCTGGAATGCCGCCGTGTACATCGGAGGTGAGGCAAGGGACCCTGGATCGACGCTGCCCCGCTCGATGCTCGTAGGCACGTTGGCGGTAACGGTCCTGTACCTCGCGCTCAACTGGCTGTTCGTCCATGCGGCCCCGGTCTCGGAGCTCGCTGGCCAGAAAGACATCGCCGCCGTAGCCGCGCGCGCGATGGGAGGTGCTCCGCTGGAGTCCCTCGTGCGCGTGATCCTCGTCGTTTCCCTGATCACCTCCATCTCCTCCATGATCATGATCGGCCCACGCGTGATCGCTCGCATGGCGGAAGACGGAGTCCTGCCAAGACGACTCGGCTTTCAGGGCTCCATCCCCGGCGCCGCCATCTGGACCCAGGCGGGACTTGCCATCGGAATCCTCTGGGCCTCGGGTCTGCGTGAGCAACTCACCAACCTCGGCTGGATCCTCAGCCTCTTCACGGCCCTGACGGTCGTCGGCCTGCTGCGCCTGCGCCGCCGGGAAGGAGGAGAGAACGTGCCCATCGTCGGGTATCCGATCGTTCCATTGGCCTTTCTCCTGGGCGTGCTCGGCCTCACGGGGACCATGGTCTTCGTGAATGGTTCCGAGCTGATCCCGTCGCTCGCGTTGTTGGGGAGTGGCCTCGTGCTGTGGGCCCTGATGCAACGGGCCTAGCGCACCCGCGCAGGGTACAGGTTTCTTCCAGGGCTCGAGCCTCCATCCTGGCCAGAGCGCCCATCGGCTTCCCTGCACCGTCGCCGCCGGAGCGTCCATCCTTCAGAATCGTTCGCAACGCCCAAGGCCCGCGAACTACACTGCCGCCAGCGACGAGCCCGAAGAGCCGGTTCGGACGAGAGACCCCATGCGCGACCCCCTCGAGAGAGGCCAGCAGCAATCCCCCCCGCAAGCGAGTTGGGCCCGCCCCGCGGCGGACGTACTCCACGGGCTGAGGACTTCCGTCGAGGCGGGTTTGACGTCCAGCGAAGCTCGCAAGCGGCTGCTCCAGTACGGCCCCAACCAGCTTCGACAGACCAAGCGCAGAAGCAGCTGGCGCATCCTGTGGGATCAGTTCGCCAACCTGATCGTGGTGCTGCTCGTCCTGGCCGCTGTGACCGGCTTCGCCTTTGACGAGACCGTCGAAGGCGTTGCTATTCTTGCCGTGATCCTCATCAACGCGCTCATTGGCTTCGCCACGGAACGCCGAGCGGTGCGCTCCATGGAGGCGATTCGCGAGCTTGGCCACACGGACGCATCCGTCAAGAGAGACGGCTCGGTCTCGACGGTACCTGCTCGGGTTCTCGTCCCGGGCGACATCCTCGTGCTCGATGCGGGCGACATCCTGACGGCGGATGTCCGCCTCGTTCAGGCCTCACGGCTCCAGGCGGACGAGTCCCCCTTGACCGGTGAGAGCCTTCCCGTGGACAAGGGGGTCGATCCCGTCGCCGAGGAAGCCGCGCTCTCGGAGCGCACTTCGATGATGTTCAAGGGAACGGCGGTCACCCGGGGTTCCGGAGAGGCTGTCGTCGTGGCCACGGGCATGGCCACGGAACTCGGAACGATCTCCTCGCTGGTGGAGGAAGCCGAGCCCGAGGCAACGCCGCTCGAAAAGCGACTCGATCGGCTGGCCCGTCGCCTCGTCGGCCTGACGCTCGTGATCGCAGCCTTCGTTGCGACGGCCGTGCTGGTATCCGGACGCACTCCGTTCCTGGCGATCGAGATCGGGATCGCCCTCGCGGTAGCCACGATCCCCGAGGGACTGCCGATCGTCGCCACCGTGGCCCTCGCCCGGGGCATGTGGCGCATGGCGCGACGGAACGCCCTCGTGGAGCAACTGGCCGCCGTGGAGACCTTGGGCTCGACGACCATCATCCTCACGGACAAGACAGGCACCCTGACCGAGAACCGAATGACCGCCGTCGAGCTGAGACTCGCAAGGGGGACCATCGAGATCTCCGGCGTTGGGCTCGACCTCCACGGCGACTTCCGAGCCGACGGGAATGCCCTGTCGGTGACGGACAACCAGGACCTGCTCGATGCGCTTCGCGCCGCGGTGCTCTGCAACAACGCCACCGTGACGATCGATGGGGATGGCCAGGTCAAGCCCCATGGCGATCCGACCGAAGTCGCGCTGCTCGTTGCGGGTGCGAAGGCCGGCCTGAAGAGGACAGCCCTACTCCAGGAATCGCCCGAGGTCCTCGAGCTGGCCTTCGATCCGGACACCAAGCGGATGGCGACGCTGCACGAGAGTCACGGCAAGATCCTCGCCGCCGTGAAAGGAGCTCCGGAGACCGTCGTCGAGCGGTGCACGAGCCTGCGTACGCCGGAGGGCAAGCTCGCCCTCAACGAAGCCGAGAGAGCGGCGTGGCTCGAGGCTGCCGACGAGATGGCCGCCAAGGGGGAGCGGGTCCTGGCGTTGGCGGCGGGCGAAACCAGTTCCGCAACCGACTTCGACTTCTCGGATCTCGAGCTTCTCGGCCTGGTCGGATTCTTCGACCCCCCCCGCAAGCACGTCCGTGCGGCGGTGGACACCTGTCAGGCGGCCGGGATTCGCGTGGTCATGGTCACGGGCGACCACGGGGCGACGGCCTGGACGGTTGCCTCTGCCGTGGGCCTGATCGACCCGAGGCCTGGAGAGCCCGCGGCCTTCGTCGATAGTCGAGCCCTTCCGGCTTTCTCCGAGCTTACGGACGCATCCCGGCGCGACTTGCTGGGTGCGGCGGTGATCGCCCGGGCAACGCCAAAGCAGAAGCTCGAGTTGATCGAGATGCACCAGCAGGCCGGCGGCGTGGTGGCCATGACCGGCGACGGCGTCAACGACGCGCCGGCGCTGAAGAAGGCCGACATCGGGGTGGCCATGGGCCTGAGGGGCACTCAGGTGGCCCGCGAGGCTGCGGACATGGTTCTACAAGACGACGAGCTCGGAACGATCGTCGAGGCCGTTGCCCAGGGGAGAGCCATCTTCGCGAACATTCGCAAGTTCGTCATCTATCTCTTGTCCTGCAACGTCAGCGAGATCTTCGCCGTCACCCTCGGCACGGTGGCCCAGCTCCCGCTTCCGATCCTCCCGCTCCAGATCCTGTTCTTGAACCTGGTTACAGACGTATTCCCAGCGCTCGCACTGGGGGTTGGGGAGGGAAGCCCGGCCTTGATGAGTGAGAAGCCGCGCGACCCGAAGGAGCCGGTGCTCACGCGACAACACTGGCGAAGCATCTTCGCCCTGGGAGGCGTCATCGCGGCGTGCGTTCTCGGTGCCATGGGTGTATGCCTGCTGCTGCTCGACAAACCTGCGGAGGAAGCGACGACCGTCGCCTTCCTCACCCTGGCCATGGCACAGCTATGGCACGTGTTCACGATGCGCAATCCGAGCTCGGGCTGGATACGCAACGAGATTACGAGGAACCCCTGGATCTGGGCAGCACTGGGTCTGTGCTTCGCCCTGCTGCTCCTGGCAGTCCACTTCAAACCACTGGCGCTGGTGCTATCGGTCGTGGATCCCGGGTTGCCGGGTTGGGGCATCGCCCTCGGCTTCAGCCTGGTTCCCCTGGTCATCGGCCAGCTGACGCTGCTCTCCAAGAGCTCTTCCTGATGAGCAAGAACTCTGCCAGGCTGCTTTTGGGAGTCGGATCCACCGGAGTCGTGCCGTGAGCTGGACGACGATCGCCGCAGCGCTGGGAGGCCTGGGCCTGATGTTGCTCGGGATGGGCCTGCTTACCGACGGCCTCAAGCGCGCCGCGGGGCAGTCCCTTCATCGCCTGCTCGGAAGCTGGACACGGACACGCCTACGGGCGCTCGGCACAGGCACGCTCATCACCGCCGTGGTGCAATCGTCCAGCGCGGTCACGGTGGCCATCATCGGCTTCGCCAACGCGGGCATGCTGACGCTGCCTCGAGCAGCCTGGGTCGTCTTTGGAAGCAATGTGGGCACGACGATGACCGGCTGGCTCGTCGCCCTCATCGGGCTCAGGATCAAGATCGAGGCCCTTGCCCTTCCCTTCCTGGGGGCGGGGATGCTCCTGAGGTTGGTTCGGCCGCAGTCCCGTCTCGCAGCAGCCGGCGAGGCCGCAGCGGGCTTCGGCGCCTTGTTCCTGGGTCTGGACCTTCTCAAGGACTGCTTTTCGGAGTTGGGACAGTCCGTCGACCTGACCGTGCTGGAGGGCTGGGGAATGCTCGGCTATCTGGCTGGAGTCGGACTGGGCGTCCTGATGACGACGTTGATGCAGTCCTCCAGCGCGGCCATGGCCGTGATCCTCACGGCTCGCTCCCAGGAAGTTCTCTCCGCTTCGTTCGCGGCGGCGCTCGTGATCGGCGCCAATCTCGGCACGACGTCGACGGCCCTCCTGTCGACCATCGGAGCGACCCCCAACGCCCGGCGTGTGGCCATCCTGCACGTTGCCTTCAACCTGCTCACCGGTGCCGTGGCCCTCGTGCTGCTCGTGCCGATCCTCGATGGCATCCTGGGGCTGCACCGTCTCCTCGGGACCACGCCGTCTCCTGCCGCCGACCTGGCGCTGTTTCACACGAGCTTCAACCTGCTGGGCCTCCTCTTGATGTGGCCCCTGTCGGGGTGGCTCGTCCGGGTCCTCGAAGCACGCTTCCGATCGGCCGAGGAGGATGCGTCACGGCCACAGCACCTGGACGACAATGCCCTGTCCGTGCCCGAGCTCGCCACACGCGCCGCACGCCTCGAGATCGAGCGCGCGGCTTCTCTCGGGCTCGCCCTGGCCCGAGATGTCGTCGCCAGCAGCTTCGCTGACGTCGAGCGCTTCGCCACGCGCGCACGCCCGGTGCGCCGGCTGCTCGTGGCCATCGCAGGTTACGCTACGCGCCTCAGCCGCGCGGGCCTGTCCCACGGTACGGCCAGCGCGCTGACCAACCTCCTGCGCAGTCACGAACACCTGTGGACCATGGTCCGCATCTCTGGCGACCTCGTGAGCCTGCGTGCGGAGCACGACGAGTCCACTCCGCGTGACCAGGCCCCCCTTTCCCGGGACTACCTGACCCAACTGCTGGCCGTGCTCGAGCAGGCCGACGTCGCCCGAGCGGACTTCGATGTCGAACGGTGCCGGGTCGCCTGGGAGTCCCAGGAGGAGCTCCGGAAGGAAGAGCACCAGCGGCTGATCGATATGGGAACGACGG
>JAUIEE010000139.1 GCA_030428965.1 bacterium
CGGCGGATGTCGCGCAGACGGATGGCGTCTTCGAGATCCAGCACCAGCTGGTCGGCCCCCTCCAGGTCCGCCTTGTTCACGACGAGCACGTCGGCCACCTCGAGGATCCCGGCCTTCAGGGCCTGGATGCCGTCGCCCGCGCCGGGGCACAGCACGACCATGACCGAATCCGCCGCCGCGATCACGTCGTACTCGGACTGACCGACGCCGACGGTCTCCATCACGATGACGTCGAAGCCGAAGGCGTCCATCACGTCGCAGGCGTCGACCGCGGCCCGGGCCAGTCCACCGTGGCTGTCGCGGCTGGCCATCGAACGGATGTAGACGCCCCCGTCACGGGTACGCTCCTCCATGCGGATGCGATCGCCGAGCAGGGCTCCCCCAGTGAAGGGGCTGGAAGGATCGATGGCCAGGACGGCCACGGTCTTCCCCTCCTCCCGCAAGCGTCCGACGAGACGGTTCGTGAGGGTGCTCTTGCCGGCTCCCGGCGGACCGGTGATCCCGATGCGCCAGCTGCGGCCGACGCGCGGGTAGATGCGACGCAGCACCTGAGGGTAGCGCGGATCGCCGTTTTCGGCCCACGAGATGACGCGGGTCAGAGCGATCCGGTCTCCCTCGAGGAGCCGATCGGCCATGTCGTCGGAAGCGCTCAACGGGAACGGAAGCCTAGGCCAGGACGCTGCGGGCGATGACGAGGCGCTGGATGTCGGTCACCCCCTCGTAGATCTCCGTGATGCGAGCATCGCGGAACAGCCGCTCGACCGGGAACTCGTCGGTGTAGCCGGCGCCGCCATGGATCTGCAGGCTCTCGTCCGCGCAGAAGTTGGCCGTCTGGGAAGCGAACAGCTTCGCCTGGGCCGCCTCGGTGCCACAGGGCTCGCCCTGGTCCCGCAAGCGGGCGGCGCGGTAGGTCAAGAGCCTCGCCGCCTCCACGCGCGTCGACATGTCCGCCAGCTTCCACTGGATGGCCTGGAAGTCGGCGATCGGTCGGTTGAACTGCTCGCGCTCCTTCGAGTACTTGATCGCTTCTTCGAGGCACGCCTGGCCGATGCCCACGGCCTGGGCCGCGATGCCGATGCGACCGCCGTCGAGGGTGTTCATGGCGATCTGGAAGCCGCGGTTCTCCTCACCCAGGATGTTCGAGGCCGGCACGCGCACGTTCTCGAGGATGATCTCGGTCGTGGCCGAGCCGCGGATGCCGGTCTTCTTCTCGTGCTTGCCGACCGACAGGCCGGGCGTGTCACCGGGCACGAGGAAGGCGGTGATGCCGCGCGTCTTCTTCACGCTGGGGTCGGTGCGCGCGTAGACGATGAACAGCCCCGCCAAGGATCCGTTGGTCACCCACAGCTTGGTGCCGTTGAGGACGAAGTCGTCCCCGTCCCGCTCGGCCTGGGTGACGAGGGCACCGGCGTCGGAGCCCGCGTTGGCCTCGGTCAGGCAGTAGGCCCCGATCACCTCGCCGGTGGCCAGCTTGGGCAGCCACTCCTTCTTCTGGGCCTCGGTCCCGAAGTGGCGCAGGGGAGCGCCGACCAGGCTGTTGTGCACCGACAGGGTGACGCCGGTCGAGGCGCACACGCGGTTGATCTCGATCAGGACCGTGGTCAACGCTTCGTTGTTCATGCCGGCCCCGCCGAGCTCCTCGGGAACGGTGAGGCCCAGGAGGCCGAGCTCGGAGAGCTTGCACAGGACCTCGGGGTCCAGCTTCTCCTCCCGGTCGTGACGGGTGGCCCGCGGGCGCAGCTCGTTCTCCGCGAAGTCGCGCGCCATGTCGCGCACCATGGTCAGGTCTTCGTCGAGGGTGAATTCCATGCTTGGTCGTTCGGGGACAGGGTGTCTGGTTCGGCCGGGGAAGGGTCCCCGGCCCGTGGTCTATTCGTAGTCGTAGAAGCCCTTGCCCGCTTTGCGTCCCAGGCGGCCGGCGGCCACCATGCGGCGCAGCAGGGGACAGGGCCGGTACTTCGAGTCGCCCAGACCACCGTGGAGCACCTCCATGATGTCCAGGCACACGTCCAGGCCGATCAGATCCGCCAGGGTCAGGGGCCCCATCGGGTGGTTCATCCCGAGCTTCATGACGGTGTCGATGGCCTCGCGGGTGGCGACGCCCTCCATGAGGCAGAAGACCGCCTCGTTGATCATCGGCATCAGGATCCGGTTCGAGACGAAGCCCGGGTAGTCGTTCGCCTCGACCGGCGTCTTGCCGATCGCGGTCGAAGCGTCGACCACCTTGCGCGTCGTGGCGTCGGAGGTCTCCTGCCCGCGGATGACCTCGACCAGCGTCATGAGGGGCACCGGGTTCATGAAGTGCATCCCGATGACGCGGTCGGCCCGACCGGTGCAGGCGGCGATCTCGGTGATCGAGATCGAGGAGGTGTTCGTGGCCAGGATCGTCTCGGCGGGCGTGACCTCGTCCAGCTTCGAGAAGACCGCGCGCTTGACGTCCATGCGCTCGACGACGGCCTCGACCACCAGGGCCGCACCGGCCACGTCCTCGAGGCGCGTGGTCGGCTCGACGTTGGCGAGGATCCCCTGGGCTTCGTTCTCGGTGATCTTCTCCTTCTTCACGAAACGCCCAAGGCTCTTCTCGATCGTGCCCACGCCACGCTTCAACGCCTCTTCGTTGACGTCGACCAGCTGCACCTTGGTTCCGAAGCTGGCGAAGGTCTGGGCAATCCCGTTGCCCATGGTGCCGGCTCCGACCACGGCCACGCGCTCGAAGAAGGGCTGGGCCATGGCTACAGCGCCTCCACGGAGAGCGAAACCGCGTTGCCTCCGCCGAGGCACAGGGAGGCCATGCCGGTCTTCGCGCCGCGCGCCTGCATGGCGTAGAGCAGCGTGGTCAGGATGCGAGCGCCCGAGGCTCCGATCGGATGTCCGAGGGCCACCGCGCCTCCGTGGACGTTGACCTTGGCCGGGTCCAGGTCCAGCACCCGGGTCAGGGCGCAGGCCGCGGCCGAGAAGGCCTCGTTGATCTCGTGCAGGTCGAAGTCCCCAGGACTCTTGCCCAGCTTGGCCGAGGCCTTCTGGATCGAGATCTCGGGGGCCATCATGACCCACTCGGGAGCCAGCCCGCCGGTGGCGTAGCCGGTCACCCGGGCCATGGGCTTCACCCCCAGCTCCTTGGCCTTGTCGGCGCTCATCACGACCAGGGCCGAGGCGCCGTCGTTGATGGCCGAGGCGTTGGCCGCGGTGACCGTTCCGTCCTTCTTGAAGGCGGGTCGCATCTTGGCGATGCTCTCGGCCGTCGTCCCGGCCCGGATGGTCTCGTCGGTCGTGAAGCTGATCGGATCCGCCTTGCGCTGGGGCACCTCGACCGCGAACTTCTCCGCGTCGAACAGGCCCTTCTCGGTCGACTCGGCCGCCTTGCGATGGCTCTCGGCGGCGAATTCGTCCTGGGCCTGGCGGCTGATCTCGTACTTCTCCGCCACCTTCTCGCCGGTCATGCCCATGTGGAAGTCGTTGTAGATGTCCCACAGGCCGTCGTGCACCATGGAGTCGATCAGCTTGGCGTGTCCGAGCCTTGCGCCGGTACGCGCCTCGGGCATCAGGTAGGGCGCGTTCGACATGCTCTCCATGCCACCCGCCACGGCGACGTCGAGGTCACCGGCGCGGATGGCCTGGGCGGCGAGCATGACCGACTTCAAGCCGGAGCCGCAGACCTTGTTCACGGTGAAGGCCCCCACGCTGTCGGGGATGTCCGCGCCCAGGGCAGCCTGACGCGCCGGGTTCTGACCCAGGCCGGCCTGCAGCACGTTGCCGAAGATGACCTCTTCCACCGCGTCCGGGGCCAGGTCGGCGCGTCGCAGGGCTTCCCGGATGGCGAGGGAACCGAGCTCGGGGGCGCGGAAGCCGGCGAGGCCTCCCTGAAACTTGCCGATCGGGGTGCGACAGGCGCTGGCAATGACGACTTCTTTCACCGGGGACGATCCTCTGCTTCTCGGCTAGGCGGTGCGGCAGGGCACCGGTACCGGACGGACGTTGCGGCTTCCCGAGGGTGCTCGAGCGGCTCTCGGAAGGGACGATAGGGGCCCGAAAGCTGCCCCATGGGGGGTTCTCGGGCTCCAAAAGCGACCGAGCAGTATAGCGATCGCAAGGGTCCGACGCGCCCCTTCAGGGATGAGGGTCGATCATCCGATAGAGGGTTGGCCGGGCGTTCCGACGCCCGCACTCCTGGAAAGAGAATCGCCTTCTGAGTTCGAGGAACCGGCGCCGGCCCGCGTGGCTGACGCCGGTTCCTTGTTTTGGGACGCAGCTGACGCCATTTTGGCGCATCTGGCCATTTTGGCAGACCCACAGAGCCTCACCAGACGTTCCCGACGCCCCAAACCTGCCTTTTCAGCGGTTGGCATCCCCCTTGCATAGCTAGGGGCACGCCCGGCGAGAGCTGGGTGAGACAACCACGATCAGGAGTCTGGAACGATGAGAATGCGATCTGCCCTACCTACCCTCCCCACCACCTGGCCCCTCGGGACCGTGGCCGACGAACTGGCCCCGCTCTTCGGCGCCTTCCTCGGAAGCGATGCCACCCGAATCCCGCCCCTCAACGTGGAGCAGGACGACGAGGGCCTCAGGATCCAAGCCCTGCTGCCGGGCTGGTCTCCCGAAGAGATCGAGCTCACCCTCGAGCACGGTCACCTGACCCTCCAGGGGGAACCCAAGGCCGACGGCCTGCCCGGTCGGATGGCCTTCCGGCGCCAGCTGCGCCTGCCCTTCCGCCCCTCCCACGACGGCCTCGAGGCCAGCCTCCAGCTCGGGGTCCTGACCCTGCGCCTGGCCCGGCCAGCCGAGGAGCGTCCGGCTTCCATCCCGATCCGCACGGCTTCGAACGACTGAGGAGACCTGCCATGAACTCCACCACGACCCCTACCACGGACCTTCGTCCGCGCTACCAGACCCACGAGAGCCCGGAGTCCTGGACCCTCTGGGTCGAGATCCCCGGCTGCGATGAGTCCTCGGTCGAGCTGAAGCTCGAGGAAGGCAGCCTGCGGCTCTCCGCCCGCAGCGCGGCCCCCGAAACCGAGGGCCCCTTCCTGCTGCGCGAGTTCGCCCCGCGCACCTACCGTCGCGCCTTCCGCCTGCCGGAGGGCATCGACAGCGGCCGCATCGAGGCCAAGGTGACCCAGGGCCTGCTCGAGGTGAGGCTGCCGAAGCGGGAGAAGGACGTGCTCTCGATCCCGATCCAGGGCAGCTGAGGCGCCCACGAAGCCTGCCCCCGAGCCCCGGGGGCAGGCTTTCGCGCTTCTGCTGGAGATCCTCTTGTCCAGGTTCCGATCCCTGGGCAAGATCTCGCAGCTCTAGCCTCGAGCCGCCATGAAGAAAGCCGACTGCCGCACCTGCATCCACTTCCGCTCCGCGCCCTACGAAGCTCGGATCGAGGGCTGCTACCTGGAGAAGAACATGGTCTCCAAGCAGAAGGCCGCCTACCTCGACGAGCAGCAGCTCCCGGGCAAGCACGAGAAAATCAACCTGCGCGGCGACTGCCCCGACCACGAGGTCGAGCCGAAGAAGCTCTCCTTCTGGGAGCGCCTGTTCGCCGTCAGCGCCTAGGGGCTACGAGTCGCCGACGTCGCTCGACCAGCCGCGATAGAGCTCATCGCGACGGTCGCGCCGTACAGGCACACGGCGACGCAACTCGCGCACCGAGTCCAGGTCGAGGTCGGCGACGAGCAGCCCCTCCTCCCCCGGTCCCTGCGCCAGGACCTGGCCGGCCCCGTCCACGATCAGGCTGTTGCCCGCGAAGGTCAGCTCGAGTCGGCGACGCCCCACGAGATCGGTCCCGGTGCGGTTGCAGGCCAGCACGAAGCCCTGGATCTCGACCGCACGGCCGACGCACAGGGCCTGCCAGTGGCTGGCGCGGGTCGTCGGCCACTGGGCCGGGACGCACAGGATCTCGGCGCCGTCGAGGAGCACGCGCTCCAGGAGTCCACCGAAGCGCAGGTCGTAGCAGACGACTCCGGTGACTCGGCTCTCCCCCAGCGTGACCGCGGGCGGAGGATCGGATCCGGCGCTGAAGCTCTCGGTCTCCGCGGTGGGCGAGAACAGGTGAAGCTTGTCGTAGGTGAAGAGCGACGTGCCCCGGTCGAAGAGGTGCAGGCGGTTGAAGGGGGGACGCCCCTCCCCCGCCGCGGCAAAAGCGCTGCCGCAAACGGCGAGCCCCAGCCCCTCGGACCAACCGCGCAGCGTTTCGACCGCAGCCGGCGTGGCCTCGACCGCTTGGGCCAGCTGATCGGCATCTACGAACGAGCTGACCCACATCTCGGGCAACACGACCAGCTCGACCCCACGACGGGCGGCCCGCTCGAGGCCCGCTCGCACGCTCTCGAGGTTCGTGTCGACGTCGCCGCGGCGAACGTCGAAGGCCAGGGTGGCGACGCGCATGGGCCCATCCTAGGGGTCCGGGGGCCCCGCGCCCATCGGTCCTGGATTCGACGCAAGGCTTCGGACATCCTGCGGCGGTGTTCGCACCCTCCGAGCTCGCCGGCGCTCTGACCGGGATCGCGCTGATCTCGGGCGTGGGCCGTGTGGCTCTGTCGTGGCTGCCGGCCGGACCGACGGGTTCCCACCGACTACGCGCCCTACCTCTGACCTGGGCCGTGAGCTTCCTCCTCGGCCTCGTTCTACTCGGGGCCCAGGCCCTGATCTTCTTCGGGACTCCCGAGTCGAAGGACCTGCTGCTCTTGTTCGGACCCTGGGTGCTGCTCTTCGGGCTGCGCCTGGCGACGCTGCCCGGCGCCTTCGTTCCACGTCACGAGTACGGCGAACCACCGTGGATCGGAGTCGACAAGCTCGGTCTCGCAGGGATTTTGGCCGTTGGAGCCTGGCTGCTCTACGCCGTCCACACAGGTGACGTCCGCTGGGAGAGCCCGACCTACTACCAAGGCAGCGTGCCTCCGGAGTGGTACTCGGCATCCACGGGAACCGGTATGGACTTGCTACGGCGGCTGGCAGGGATCGCAGATGAAGAGGGCATCACCCTCCTGACGACCGGTGCGCTCATCGCCTGGGTGCTCTGTTTCCACGAAGGACTCGTGCGGGCGAGACATCGACGCTCATGGAGACTGGCGTCGACGGCCGCCTTGTTCGCAGCCCTCGTCTTGTTCGCCCATGGCCCTACCCCGTTCGAGCAGACCCTCTCTTGGCTCCTACCCGGAGCGCTGATCGCAGGAGGGTGCAGTTTCCTGGCCTCATGGGTCCGAAGAGCAGATCGGCGTTCGATGATGCTGAGTGCCGCGTTCTTCTCCGGAGCAACTCTGCAGGGCGATCTCGGGCTCTTGGCCTTTCCGGGTCTGATTCCCCTGGTCGCTTTCGCAGCTCCCGGCAGTCGCAAGAAGGTCTTGCTCGGTACGGCGGCCACCTTTCTCGCCCTGTGCTTGTTGCCCCAGGTTCTCAGGTCGGGCGATACGGAGGATCCGGTCTTGCCTCCCGACCCCCAGGAAACGCTGATGACAGCGGTGCTCTTCGTTGCCCTTCCGTTGATCGTGGGCACCTGGGTGCTGTTCCGTTGGGTACGTCCCAGGCACGAGCGAACGGATTGGAACCGAGCAGCAGCGGCAGTGGGATCGGTTCTCCTTGCACCCCTGGTCGGGTTGCTCATGACCAGCGGGCTTCTCCTCGTTGCGCTGGCTCTGCCTCTGACCTCCATGGATCTGATGGTCCTGGTCGTGGCCAGCTGTCCCGTTTGGTCGCTGTTCCTGGGTCTGGCTTTGTTGCCAAGCTGGGCCTTGCAGTCCACCCGGCTTTACCCCGAAGTCTCTGGCGAGTCGCGACCCTAGGTCCTGGATTCGACGCGAAGCTTCGTACATCTTGCCGGAGTGTTCGCACCCTCCGAGCTCGCCGGCGCCCTGGCCGGGATCGCGCTGATCTCCGGCGTGGGTCGCGTGGCCCTGTCGTGGTTCCCCGCCGGACCGACGGGCTCCCACCGTCTGCGCGCCTTGCCGCTCACCTGGGCGGCGAGCTATCTGCTCGGCCTCGTTCTGCTCGGAGCCCAGGCCCTGACCTTCTTCGGGACCCCCGAGGCGAAGAACCTGCTGCTCTTGTTCGGGCCGTGGGCGGTTCTGTTGGGGCTACGCCTGGCGACGCTGCCCGCTGCCTTCGTTCCGCGTCACGAATACGGCGAACCGCCATGGACCGGAGTCGACAGAATCTGGCTCGCGGGGATCTTGATCGTTGGGGCCTGGCTGCTCTACGCCGTCCATACAGGTGACGTTCGGTGGGAGAACTTGGCCTCCTCTCACGGCAACGCACCTCCAGACTGGTACTCGGCTTGCACCGGAATCGGACGAGACCTGCTCGTTCGACTCGGAGTCCGTACGGATGAAGGAGCTCTTACGGTCCTGGCCTCTTCGAGTCTCATTGCCTGGATGCTCTGCTTCCACGAAGGACTTTCGCGAGCCCTTCGGCGTCGCCCCTGGCGCTTGGCTTGGACAGCTGCGGTCTTCGCCGGCCCCGTGCTGTTCGCTCACCCGGGGGTGGGCATCAACCCCCTGTGGGTGTTCGTGCCGCACGCCTTGGCCGCCGCGGGAGGCAGTTTTCTGGTGCCCTGGGTTCGGCGGGGGGATCGTCGCTCGATGATGTTGAGTGCGGTCTTCTTCAGCGGCGCGGCCCTGCAACGTGAAGTTCCTTTCCTGGCCCTATCCGGCCTGGCCCCGCTGGTCGCCTTCACCGCGCCCGGGAGTCGCAAGGACGTCTTTCTCAGTGGGGTGACCGCGTTCTGTTTCTTGGCCCTGGCACCCTGGGTCCTGGAACGGGACAAGCGGGCATTGTCGGTCCACGAACTGGTGACCATCGCTGTCTTGTTGACCCTCTGGAGCCTGGTTACCTGGTTCCTCTTTCGGTGGGCTCGGTCGAGACACGAGCGAACGGACTGGAACCGTGAAGCCTCAGCGCTGATCGCGATCCTGGTCGTGCCCTTCCTCGCATCCACGGCGGGCTTGGCTCACGTGGTTCTGTCAGACTCCGAGGTCGCCCTACTCAGCGTGGCAGTCTTGGCTTTCGCCCCGAGCTTTCCCTTCCTGACCCTGCTCGTAGGCTTGACTCTGCTGCCAGCCTGGCCGACAACCGGGTCGGGCTCCTAGCGCAACGCCTCTCCCGAGACCACGTAGGCCACGAGCTCGATCTCGTGATCTCCGGGGGGCACCAAGGTCCCCAACCCGAAGGCGTTCACGAAGAAGGTCGGAAGCTCGCTGCCGTCGCTCGCGAGCTTGGCGGCCAGCCTCGCTCCGCGCGGCTCTCGTACATTCGAGTAGAGCATCTGGTCCGGAGAGAAGCGGTAGAAGCCGTGGAACAGGTCGTTCGGTTGCAGAGCCAGCACCACGGGACGCTGCGTGCGCACGCGCACGCGCAGGGTCCCCTTGCGCTCGGCCACGTTCCAGGCCAGGGGCTCGACGACCTCGAGGGTCTCACCCCCGACCGCGACCGTGTGGCCCGCGTGCAGGGTTTCCATCACCGCGTCGCCCGCTTCGATCAGCGCCTCGCGGGTCAGGTCCACGGACGAGTCGGCGAGGCGCTCGCGCGCGTCGGCCAGGGTGCGCACCTGGATCCCGCGCGCGTACAGGCGCATGGGCTCGATCGTCGGGCGCTGGGCCAGGTACAGCTCGGGCTGGATGACGCCGTAGTCCGCGAAGCGTCGCCCGTACCACAGGCCTCCGGGGTCCGGCCCCGGATCGACGTAGGCGCTGGCCGCGTCGAGGAAACCCAGGCTGCGCAGCTGGGTCAGGGGCAGGCCGAAGTGGTAGACGAACAGGCCGCTGGTCGAGGCCTCGAGGTTGACGAGGACCGGCACCCGGTCCGGGTCGGTGGCGGCCAGGCGTGCGACGGGCTCGGCGATCGCGTCGATCTCGACCAGCGCGTCGGACCAGGCTTCCAGCCGTTCGGCGCGAGGTCCGCTCGAACCGAACCAGGCCACGAGCGCCCCGAAGCCGAGGACGATCCAGGCCAGAGGTCGAGGTCGCGCGAGGAAGCGGCGCTGCAGGGCGAAGGCTCCGCCGGCGACGAGCAGGGCCAGGGGCGCCGCCGTCGGGTAGAAGCGATAGCCGACCGCGTCCGAGAGCACGAACGGCACCAGGGTCGCCGCCCAGGCTCCGAGCACGAACAGGCCGGCCTGCGCGCCGCCGAAGACGAACAGCGCCACGAGGAAACCGACCAGGGCCCCCAGCAGGGTCCAGGGTTCGCCCACGCCGAAGCCGAGCCCGAAGGCCTCTGTGCGCGTCACGAACGAGGCCAGGATCCCGTGCCAGCCCTTCTCCACGATCGAGGCGGCGCCGCCCGGCACGCGCTGCAGAAGGAAGAAGTGCAGGCCCAGGGCGGCGAGGGTCGTGGCCAGCGCGACGAGCCCGACGGACCTGCGCTCGCTACGCAGGTGGAACAGGAGCACCCAGACGACGGCCAGGATCCCGGTCCCGTAGACCTCGGCGTTCGAGAGGAACTGGATGAGGAAGCCGACGGCGAACAGGAAGAACGCTCTCCACCCGCCGGTCCCTAAACGCAAGAGGCCGTTCATGGCGAGCAACAGACCGAGGCAGGACAGGAGCCGGTTCGTCGCCGCGGTCCAGAACAGGGCGTCGGCCGCCATGCCCCCCAGACCGAAGACGAGGGCGGCCAGTCCGGCGGCGGGAACCGAATCGAACAGACGCCGGGCCAGGACGAACAGGAGCGCCACGTTGGCTCCGTGCAGGGCGATCGCCAGCAGGCGGTAGGGCGCGCCGCTCTCCACGCCGAACAGCGCGTGGGCCGGACCCAGGATCCAGTCGGGCAGGGGCCGGAACAGGTGCGGAGCCCCGGTCTCGCCCTGCACGAGGTGGTGGAAGATGACGTAGTCCTCCCCGGTCAGGGGCAGGCGCGTGGCCGCGGACCAGGCCCAGCCCACGCAGGCCAGAACGGCGACCAACAGCCCCCAACCCGCCGTGACTCCCCGAGCCTCTCCCCGTGTACCGATCACTTGCGCAGTGTCCCCTGCCGGAGGGTACGGAGCCGCAGCAATTCGCTACATCCTCTACCGAGAGGTCGCAGAGAGACGCGGCGCGGGTAGAGGATGTAGCGAATTGCTGCGGCTCCGTACCCCAATTAGTCTTCGCCTCCGCCGTACCCGAGAGCTTCGAGCATGCTCTTCACGTCCTCCTCCTCACCTAGCTTGCGCACGCGCCCCCGGAAGCGGTCGTCGTCCTCGGCCTGGGTCGCTGCCCAGGCGGCGTAGCGCGCGAACAGGACGTCGAACTGCTCGACGCCTCCCGGCTCGGGGTACACGTTGCGCACCCCGAGCGGGTCCTGCTCGAGGTCGTAGAGGGCGCGGTTGGCCACCTGGCCCTCGTTCTCGCGCCAGAAGAGCATCCAGCGGTCCCCGAAGAAGGCGCACTTGGCCTCCTTGGCCTGGGCGAGGCGCATGGCTTCCTCCTCGGGAGGCTCTTCGGCACCCTGCAGGAGCGGGAGCAGGTTCTTCCCCTGAACGCCCGGCGGCGGGGGCACCCCGATGGCCGCGAGCAGCGTGGGAAAGACGTCGATCAGCTGCACGGGCTCGCTGCGCACCCCCGCGTAACGTCCCCCCGGAAAGCGCAGGATCCAGGGCACGCGCAGGATCTCGGGGGTCAGGGCCCCGTGGCCCTCGGCGCC
>JAUIEE010000140.1 GCA_030428965.1 bacterium
GTGAAGCATAGCAAGCTTCCAATCTACGGAATGCAGTTCCACCCCGAGGTCACGCACACGCCGCACGGCGGCACCATGCTGGCCAACTTCCTGCTTCACGTCTGCGAGTGCGAAGGCCTCTGGAAGATGGGCGACTTCGCCAACGCGGCAGCCATGTTCAAGCTGGCGGCCACGGATTCGGAAGGACGGGGCGTCGTGCGCGCCGCCGCCCGCATGCACGCTGCCCGCTACCTCTTGCGCGCCGGCGCCGAGGACGAAGCGGCCCTGACCCAGTGCAAGGAGCAGGCCGAGCGCTTCCTGTCCGACTTTCCGGAGAACCGCGACGTTCCCCAGGCGCGCATGATCAAGGCCAAGGCCATGCGCATGCTGGGAGAGACGGCCGCTGCCGCCGAGAGCTTCCGCGGCCTCTTCCGCGAGGCGGCCGGTGGCGCCCCGACTCCGGGTTACGCGCGCACCCTCTGCTACAGCGCAGGGCTGTTCGCCGCGGACACCTTCCTCGAAGCGGGAGACATCGGCCAGGCGCGCGAGGTCTTCAAGGAGATCGAGGCACTCTTGCCCGCCGCCCTGGCGGAGGTCGCCGAAGACGATCCCGAGCGCGGCTTCCTCGTCGCGGCCCAGGCCCGCGCCCGTCTGGGCGAGGGCCAGTGCCTGCTCGCCGACGGCAACGTGGGCCAGGCCAAGACCTTCTTCGAAGGCCAGCTGCGCGCGACGGACGACAAGGACTCTCCCCTGGGTTTCGGAGCGCGCATGGGCCTCGCCGAGGCCCACCTCGCCGGCGGCGACTACCGCAAGGCCCAGATCGAGTTCGCTCGCATCACCGCCCTCGACCACACGGACCGCAACCGCGTGGCCCGTGCCCTGATCGGTCTCGCCCAGTGCGCGCTCGAGCTCCCGGACACCACCGCCCGGGCCGACGCCAAGACCTGGCTCGATACCGTTCGCGAACAGTTTGCCGACACCCCCTCGGTCCTCCGGGCCCGGGAGTTGGCAGAGAGTCTTTGACCCTGCTTCGGGAGCCGTCCGAGGCTCCCACTTCGACCCAAGCCTCACCATCCCAAGGAGTTCGTCGAGAATGGATTCCCAAACGATCCGTTCCCGGTTCGGAAGCCTCGCCCTGCGAGGACTTCCCCTAACCGTCGCGCTGACCCTGGTTAGCTCTCCCCTCTTCGCCCAAGAAGAAGCCGAGGCGCCCGCCGAGGTCTCCCTCTCGATCGGCGAGTTGATCGCCGACTCGGGTCCCTTCGGATGGGCGATCATCGCGCTCTCGGTCGTGGCCCTGGCGGTCATCATCGAGAACTTCGTCTCGCTCAAGCGGGAGAAGCTGGCCCCCCCGGAGCTCATCGACGAGATCCAGGCCCTCTTCGACGAGGGGCAGTTCCAGGAAGCGATGGAGCTGTGCGAGAACGAGCCTTCCTTCCTGACCCGCGTGTGCGGAGCCGGGGTGGCCAAGATCGGGCAGCCCTTCGCCGTCCTCGAAAAGTCCATCGAGGAGATGGGCGACGAGGAGGCGGTCAAGCTGCACCAGAAGGTGGGCTGGCTCTCGCTGATCGCCAACGTGGCGCCCATGATGGGTCTGCTCGGGACGGTGTCCGGTATGGTGCTCGCCTTCAAGACGATCGCCGCCTCCGGAGGTCAGGCCAACCCGGCCGAGCTCGCCGGCGGTATCTCCCAGGCCCTCCTGACGACCCTCTTCGGCCTCCTGGTCGCCATCCCGGTGACCGCGGCCTTCGCCTACCTGCGCAACAACCTGGTGCGCTCGGTGATCGAAGTGGGCGCCATCGTCGAGGACCTCTTCGAGCGCTTCCGCCCGGCCTAAGTCGGTGACCTCTTCGCCTCCGGGGGGTAAGCCTCCCCGGAGAGGAGAGACCCCAGAGGGACCGCCATGAACATCAGCAAGCACGATCCCCAGACGGAGATGGAGATGAACATGACGCCGATGATCGACGTCGTGTTCTTGCTCATCATCTTCTTCATGATCATCACCGACTTGACCCAGCAGGATCTGGAGGATCTGCGCTTGCCGATCGCCCAGGCGGCTGTTCCCGACAAGCCGGATCCCAAGGTCGTGCGGCCGGTGATCAACCTGCTCCACAGCGGCGAGATGATCGTCAAGCGCCAGACCCTCTACGATCCGGAGGTCAAGGACGACCTGACCGAGATCGAGCGCTACCTGGCCGACCAGGCGCGACTGATGCCCAAGGAGCACCTGAACAAGGATGCCGGCACGGGCCCGATGATCCCGGACAACCCGCTGCTCATCCGCGCGGACCAGAACACCGAGTTCAAGTTCATCCAGCGCATCATGGAGAAGTGCGGCAAGCAGGGCATCCAGATCTGGAAGCTCGAGCTGGCCGCGGCCGAAGATCCGGAGAAGGCGAAGGAGGAGCAAGAGTAGCCATGTCCATCCTCCAAGACATCGCCAGCGAGGAGCACAACATGGAGATGACGCCGATGATCGACGTCACCTTCCTGCTCCTGATCTTCTTCCTGCTCACCCTCAAGTTCAAAACCCTCGAGGGCAAGCTCTCGGCTTACCTGCCCAAGGACGTGGGCGTCAACTCGAGCGATTCGGAGCCGATCGAGAAGGTCGAGATCATGGTCCAGGTGGTGCAAGAAGGCACCCGTAGGGACCCCAACAACCTGGCCGCCCCCTGGGGCGGCGAGGGACGCTTCGAGTACGTCGGCCGCAAGCTTCAGTACGCGGTCGGTCCCCAGAAGACGGGCGACCTGGACGAGTTGAAGGATCGCCTCGACCGCCTGTTCAAGGCCGACGACGAGCGCCCCGCCACGATCGACGCCCGCAAGGGCACCGTCTACGGGGACATCGTTCCCGTGCTCGACGTGGCCGTGGAAGTCGGGTTCACCGACATCACCTTCGTCGGCGAGTACAAAGAGTAGAGCGGAACCGTTCGGAGGGACCGGCCTCCCCAGTCGAGGTCACGTTCCTCCCGGGCTCGGCTCTTCCCCCCGGGCGCGGATTCGAGGCGCCCGGGTTCGGCCATCCGGGGCCGCATCTGGAGCGCTCGCACGCCGGTTGCCCTGTGGAGCGACGCGGAGCCGGCCCCGGTCTTCGACGTGATCGCGCTCCTCGATTCGGCCCTCGAAGTGGGCATCGCCGACCGAGGGCTCGTCGCTCCCTCTCTCGAGCTGCGATCCCGTGCTCCCCGAGACCCTCGGCGCAGGGGCGCCGAGCCCTCGCAACCGCGGCCCCCTATCGACCTAAGTCCTTATTTCTCAGGGGTTTGATTTTGGGATCACGGTTGCCCGAAAAGCCCGAAATCCTTATATTGCCGCGCTCTTTCAAAGCGTCCGGAATCCGTCCACTGGGCCGTGTCCGAAAGACCCGTTCGGGCCCTGCCTGCCACCCAACCGAGCCTCGAATCCCTGCAAACCACGACGTGTCATGTGTTCCGTCGTAGCCACCGCATTCGAGTCCGGTACTAGGTTTCTCCTGCCCCTTGGAGAACGCCCTTCCCCTAAGAGCTCACGATGAGGAAAGTCGCCAGCGCGCTCTTTCTAGCCGCCCTCCTGATCTCCGGATGCAAGTCCGGCCAGAAGAGCGAGCCCGAACCGTCCGCCGAAGCCTTCGAGGGCCAGTCGGAATCTGGTCCGAGCACCTTCACGACGGTCCCCCAGGACGAAGACATGGGCAGCCAGCTCGAACGGCTGTCCCTGGCCGAGCAGAAGCGCGCCTTCCTCGTCGACCAGCACCTCGCCAACGCCGCAGCCTTCCGTGACGAGCTTCGTCTCGAGGACGCCGAGCAGGAGCTCGCGCGCGCCCTCGAGCTCGACCCGGACAACCTGCGCGCCAAGGATCTCTTGGCCGAGATCGGCGGTCTGCTCGGTCGCCAGACCGACGGAAGCCGCACGGTCGTCCAGGAGCTCGAGCGCGAGTACGAGCTGCGCGTTCAACAGCTGCGCGAGGAGGCCCGCGACAACTACCGCAAGGCCAAGGTGCACCTCGCCCGCGGAGACTACGACAATGCGATCGTCGAGCTCTCCCTCGCCCGCGACCACATTCGCTGGGCCCCCTACTCGGTCGACTGGGGCGGCCTCGACCAGGAGGTGGAAACTCTCCTCGAGAGCGTTCAGTCCCAGCGCGAGGCGGCGCGCATCGCGGATGAAGCCGAGACCCGGCGCCGCGCCCGGGAAGAGCTCAAGGCCCAGGAAATGGCCGAGTCCGACCGTCGTGACGCGATCGTGGCCAACCTGGTCAAGGAGGCCATCGACTCCTTCGAGGCGGCCGACTACGACGCCTCGATCAAGTTCGCCGAACGGGCCCTGCGCATGGAGCCGCGCAACGAGCGCGCCCTCGAGATCCGCGACACGGCCTTCCGCGCCGGACGCAGCAAGGTGCGCGAGGACTACCTGCGCAACAAGCAGGAGCAGTACCAGCGCTGGCAGGAGGAGATGGACGAGCTCCGCATCCCCTACATCGACGTGGTCAACCTGCCGGACGAGGACTACTGGCGCGACATCACGGCTCTCCGGAAGCAGCGCCAAGGCCTGGACCTGACGCGCTCGATCGACTCCACCGAGCTGGAGCTGCGCACCTCCCTGGCGGACACGCGCATCCCCGGCCTGATCGTCAGCGACGAGGAGAGCTTGATCGCCGTCATCGACAGCCTGCGCGTGATCACCGGCCTGCCCCTGGTCGTGGATCCGGCCGCCGAGGAAGCCGCCTCGGACGAAGGCGTCGTGTTCGAATTCAACTTCGCCAATCCGCTGCGGGTCGAGGAAGCCCTCAACCTGATCACGGACATGGCCGGTGAGGAAGTCACCTGGACCATCCGCCACGACACGGTCCTGCTCACCACCCGCGAGAAGGCCCGCGGCCGACTCCAGATCTACAACCACGACGTCCAGGACCTGATCTTCCCGCTGACCGACTTCTACGGTCCGCGCATCAACCGCCTGCGCCTGGTGGACGAGCTCGAGGACGACGACGGCGGTGGCCCCTTCGGCGGCATCGGCGAGAAGTCGGCCCTGAACGACCCCGACGACCTGGTCACCCTCGTGAACGAGAACGTGGCGGTCGATACCTGGGAGGACGACGGCATCTCGATCAACATCGAGGGCGGCAACATGGTCGTGGTGCACACCCCCGAGGTGCAGCGCCAGGTGCGCCAGTTCCTCGAGGACCTGCGCCGCTTCAGCGCCTCGCTGGTGACCATCGAGTCGAAGTTCATGACCGTGGCCGACAACTACCTGCAGGAGATCGGCGTCGACTTCCGCGGCCTGAACAACCCGGGCCTGCCCTTCACGGACCTCGACGACGTGACCAACCTGCTCGAGGACAACGCCTCGCTGGGTCTGGACAACGCCGGCACGGGCCTGGCCGCCGGCTCGCCCTCCGCAGGTGCCTTCTTCGACGACGGCCAGGACGGGGACTTCAAGGGACGCACGGAGAACTTCTTCAACTCCCCCCTGGGAGACGCCCTGAGCACCATCGGGGGCATGACCGCCCAGTGGACCTTCCTGAACGACCTGCAGCTCTCCGCCATCCTGACCCTGGTCGAGAAGAACGAGAACATCGAGCTGATCAACGATCAGGTCCTGTCGGTCCAGAACACCCAGCGCGGCTTCGTCACGGTCATCAACCAGCAGGCCTACGTGCAGGACTTCGACGTCGAGGTGGCTCAGTTCGAGGCCATCGCCGACCCGGTCATCAACGTCCTGACCGAGGGCATCGTGCTCGACGTGCGCCCCACCATCCACCACGACCGGCGTTACCTGACCCTCGAGGTCCAGCCCACGGTGGCGCGCATCGTCGCCCTGAACAACTTCACGACGACCCTCTCCGGTCAAACCCAGGCGGTCACCCTGACCCTGCCCGAGCTCGAAGTGCAGAGCGTGTTCACGACGGCCGTCGTGCCCGACGGAGGCTCGATCCTCGTCGGCGGACTCTCCCGGGTGCGCAACATCGAGCGCCGTGCGGAAGTCCCGTGGCTGGCCAACATCCCGATCGTCGGCTTCTTCTTCAAGGAAGAGGGCTACAACGACGAGCGCGAGAGCCTCATGATCATGATCCGCGCCTGGATCACCGACGTGAAGCAGTCCCTGGCCTCGATCGAGCGCTAGACGCACACGCGATCTGCTCCCAAACCGGGGGCCCTCGCACGGAGGGCCCCCGGTTTTTTCGTAGGCCAGGCCGCGCCTGCGTACGGTGCGAGGCCGAGTCTGATCACGCTCCGGGGGCAGGAAGCAGCGCGGCGCGTAGTCAGGGCCCCGGTGAAGAGGTACGAAGGACGAGTCCCTCCACGGCCCCTTCCCCACCGCCTCCCATGCTGCTCGTCGCCACCGCTCTCCTGTCCTTCGGTCCCCTCCAGCTCTCGCCGAGACGGATCCTCTCCGAGAAGCTCACCTGCGAGGACTTCGACCTGCGCTTCCGCCCCGGCTCCCGGGCCGGTGCCACGGCGGACTTCACGGCCCACCAGATCGAGCGAGCCCTGGCCGAGATCGAAGCCGAGCTGCTGCTCGAGTTCCCCGACCGCTTCGAGGTGTTCGTCTACGACTCGACCCAGGAGCTGGGGCGCATCCACGGCCTCGAGGGGATCGGTGGATTCGCGTCCGGGCTCGAGCTCCACATCCCCCACGACAACCTCCAGACGCTGCGCCACGAGCTGGTGCACGTCGTGGCCCAGGCCATTCCCCGGGTAGGCGAACAGGAGCGATCGCTGTTCTTCCAGGAAGGCCTGGCCAACGCGCTGCTCGTCTACACCCACGGACTGCACGCCCACACCGCGGCCGCCTTCGAGCTGAAGCGCGGCCAGATGCCCGCCCTGGGCCTGCTCCTGGGCGAGGACTTCTACGGCTGGCTCCAGCAGCATCCGGACTTCTTCGGCTACGACGTGGCCGCGAGCTGGATGCTCTTCCTGAAGGAGCGCTTCGGCATGCCGAACCTGAAACGCTACTTCGGAGGTCTGTCCGAGCTCGAGGCCTTCGGTCTGGAACAGGTCCAGCTCGAAGAGGACTGGCACGCCCTCCTGGACCAGGTCGTCCTCCGGCCCGAGACGCTTCGACTGCTCCAGGAGCGCGGCGGCGGACCCCAGGCGGACTTCGCGCCCTACGCTGTCGATCCCGACTCGCGCCTGCCCGCCGAGCTGCGCAGCACGGCGAGCGGTTGGCAAGCTGTGGCTCGGGACGATCAGGCGGCACGAACGGCCAACGCCCGCCTCGAGCCCCTCGAGGACGGCCTGCGTCTGGAACGCTTGGGCGGCCCGGACTGGGCCGAAGCTCACCTCGACACGGCCTCGTTCGGTGACGGAGCCCTGCGTCTCATCGTGGAGGTCGTCGAGGGCTCCTGCGCCTCCCTGGCGATCGGGCCCGGATGCCAGGCACAGCTCGTGGGCAACGGGGCCTTTCTGTTCGACGGAGAAGGCTACGTCGCCCTCGACCACGACCTTGCTTTGGCGGGCGCCGGAGAATTCGAGCTCCTGCTCCGCCGTCGGGCGGGCCAGGCCCAGCTCTGGGTCGAGGGCTACCTGATCCTCGAGGGTCCCGTCGCCGCGGATCCGGGCCCCCTGGTCCTGGGGGTCGCCGGGCAGAGCGCCTCCTTCCGCGCCCTGGCCTGGAAACCCTAGTTCCCCCCATCGACAGCGCGCCCCGGGAGAGCGTAGCCTTGCCGCTCATGTCTCGCTTGAAGGCCGTCCTGTTCGACATCGACGACACCCTCTTCTCGACCACCCAGTTCGCCCGCATCGCGCGCTGGAACGCGGTCAAGGCGATGGTCAAGGCCGGGCTCGACCTGCCGGAAGAGGAGGTCCTGCGCGAGCTCGAGGAGGTCATCGCGGAGTTCACCTCGAACTATGACTCCCACTTCGACCAGCTCCTGCGAAGGCTGAGGCCCAAGTCCCTCGACCGCATCAACCCGGCCCTGGTCGTGGCCGCCGGGGTGGTGGCCTACCACGACACCAAGTTCAAGGAGCTCGAGCCCTTCGGCGACGTCTTCCCCCTGCTGCGCGCCCTGCGCCAGACCCAGGTCCAGATGGGCGTCATCACCCACGGCCTGACGATCAAGCAGGCCGAGAAGCTGATCCGCCTCGGGGTCCTGCCCTTCTTCGACCCCAGGGGCATCTTCATCTCGGAGCAGATCGGCATCTCGAAGCCCAACCCCAAGCTCTACGCCCTGGCCCTGCGCGACCTGGGGCTCGCTCCGAACGAGGCCATGTACATCGGGGACAACCCGACCCACGACATCGCCCCGCCCCAGTCGATCGGCATGACCGCCGTCTGGGCCCGCCGCGCCTCGCGCCACTCGATCGAGGGAACCGGGATCGAGCCGGACCACATCGTCGACGACTTCGAGCAGCTGCGCGACATCCTGCGCACGCGCTACGAGCTCGACGTCTAGCCGACCGGCACGGTCGCCGGATTCAGCCGGCGAACTCGGGATCCAGCGCGTCCTGCAGGGCGTCGGCGACCAGGTTGAAGGCCAGCACGAGCCCCAGCATGCCCAGGGTCGCGGTTCCGATCTGCCAGTAGAAGCCCTGCAAGATCTCGCCCGAGGCCTGCTGGATCATGATCCCCCAGCTGGCCTCGTCCCGCACCCCCAGGCCGAGGAAGCTGAGCACGACCTCGGCCTTGATGGCGGCCACGAACAGGAGCGTCGCCTGGATCAAGAGGAGATGGGTCAGGTTCGGGAGGACGTGGCCCAGGAGGATCCGCGGCCAGCCCAGCCCCGCGCTGCGTGCCGCCTTGGTGTACTCGAACTCCCTCAGCTTGGCGACCTCCGCCCGCACGAGGCGGCAGGGAACGACCCAGAAGGTCAGGCACAGGGCCGCGTAGATCGGGACCAAGCTGCCCTCACTGGACGTCCCGACGAAGAGCGAAGCCAGGACCAAGAGCAGGACGACGTAGGGAATCGAGGAGAAGATCGAAAACAGCCAGACCACCGCGCGGTCCACCCAACCGCCGAACCACGCCGCCAGGGCTCCGAGGAGCGCGCCGAGGATCACCGAAAGGCCCGCGGCCACGGCTCCCACCTGGAGCGCGACCTTGACCGAGTAGAGCCCCCTCAGAAGGATCGAACGCCCCTGGCGATCCGTCCCCAGGAGGAGCGCCAGGCGTCGCCGCAGGCGGGCGCCGCGCTCCGGTTCCCCAAAGAGCTGCCCGACTTCCTCCTCCAGAAGTCCGAGCCGCTCCTCTATGTTCTCCCCCGTCAGGTTCGAGAGCTCCCCGAGGCGCCGGTGGCACTCCTCCAGGCGCAGGGTCCAGCCTTCGTCGCGCTCGGCCACCCGCAGCCCCCCCAGGTCGATCTCGGCCAGGGCGCCCTCGGGATCACGTTGCTGCAGCGCTCGGGAAAGGAGTCCGAGATGGAAGTCGAGATGGGCGAGGCGCTCCTCCCGGGAAGGCTCGTCTCCCCAACCGCGCAGGTGCCCCGGGCCGAAGCGAGCCAGGATCTCGTCGCGCCCCAGCAGTCCGGCCCCCACCGCCAGACCGAGCAGCCCGTAGAGGGCCAACACGACCCATCCGATGCGCGCTCCGCGTGCGGCCAGCAGCCGCTCCCCCAGCCGCATCATGACCGCAGCCGCGGGTCGAGCCAGACGTGCAGGACGTCCGTGACGACGACGCTCAGGAGGAACAGGGCAGCGAAGACGGCCACGAGTCCCTGGGTCAAGGGAAAGTCGTTCGACACCACGGCCTGGTGCAAGGCGCGTCCGAGCCCTGGGATGTTGAAGACGGTCTCGACCAGAAGCGAGCCCAGGAAGACCAGGGGCAAGCTGATCAGCACGCGGGTCGAGACGGCGAGCATGGCGTTCGGGAGGACGTGCGCGCCCAGGATGCGGCCCGGCCGAAGGCCTCGGGCCCGGGCGGCGAGCACGTAGCCGCGCTGGCGCTCCTCGGCCAGGACGGCGCGGTAGAAGCGGGAGTCCGCCCCCATCGCGACCACGACGCTGATGAGAACCGGCAGCAGGCAATAGTGAAACCAGGGCCCCAACCCGGGCTCGTAGCCCTGCACGGCGAAGAGCTCGGTTCCCAGGCTGCGGGCCAGGAGGTAGCCCCCCCAGTACTGGCCGAAGAGCACGAAGACCACGAAGCTCACGCTCATGCCCAGCACGGCCAGCAGCATCAGGCCGCGGTCCAGGACACGGCCTCGGTGCCAGGCAGCCAGAGCACCGACAAGGAGCGACAGCAGCGTCGAAAGCACCAGGGCAGGCAGGCTGATCGCCAGAGTGGGTCCGATCGACGACGCGATCACGTCCCCCACCGTGAGCCCGGGCTGGGTCCAGCTCTCCTGGGGCAGCTCGAAACGCAGGAGCTGGCCGGCGAACTCGACGTACTGCTCCAGGAAGGGCCGATCCAGCCCCATGGCCGTACGCAGGGCCTCGACCTCGGCCTGGGTGGCACGCTGCCCCAGGTAGCTCCACACCGGATCCCGCCGGCGCAGGGCCAGCATCAGGAAGAGCAGGATGCCGAGGTAGACGGCGACCTGGAAGAGGATCCGACGTAGCAAGGTGCGGCCCATGGACGACTAGTGGAGCGGCACGGGGAGCGCGGACTCCGCCCTGACTCGGCGGCAGGCAAGGCCCCGCCGACGACGCGCACCGGGGTCCGCCCCGGAACCATCACCGCACCCACGCTCGCCCCCTGCGCACCACTCCACTTAGGACTCACCTCTCACGTCCAGGTACTTGATCCAGTTGTAGAACGCCTCGGTCGGCTCGAAGTTCTCGAGCCAAGGCTGGGCCAGGTAGGAGCGCTTGCGGGCCATCGACCCGACGAAGGGGACGTCCGCCATGACCATCTCGCGCATACGGTCGTAGATCGCCGTGCGTTCGGTCGAAGGCGGCATGGTCAGGATGCTGCGGTACAGGGCGTCGTACTCGGGGTTCCGGTAGTTGCAGCGGTTCGGTCCGGGAACGGCGTTGGGCCCGTAGAACAGACCCAGGTTGTTCTCCGCGTCGGGCCAATCCGACACCCAGGCGAACGAGAAGAAGGGCGCTTCCTTGCGGGCGATCGCGGCGAGCAGGTCCCCCATGGGCAGGAAGCGGGGCCGAATACGGATGCCGACCTCGGCCAGCTGGCGCGCCATGAGCTCCGCCTGCTCCTGTCCGTTTCCCCCGGACGAGAGGTAGTAGGGAATCTCCCCCAGGCCCGCTCCCTCCGGATAGCCCGCCCGGGCCAGCAGCTCCCGGGCCCGCGGGAGGTCCGGTCCCCGGAAGTTCACGCGGCCCACTCCGCCCTCGGGGTGCCCGTCGAGACCCGGTGGGATCATCCCGTCGTACACGAAGGCGTCCCCGTGATAGAAGGTGCGGTTGAACTCCTCGAAGTCGACGGCGAGGCTGATGGCCTGGCGCAGCGAGCGTCCCCGTTCGTCGTAGCCCCCGACGAGCTCGTCCTCCATGTTGAACCCTCGGAAGACGAAGTCGTACATGGGGACCGAACGCGCCGAGATCCCCTCGGCCACGAGCTCCTCGCGTAGCTTCTTGCCCTGGGACTCGAAGGCCTGGTCGTGGTAGGCGTTGGGAACCTCGGTGAAGGCCAGCTTGCCCGCCAGGAAGTCGAGCCACATGGCCTGCTCGCCGGCGAAGAAGGTCATCACGACCCGATCGACGAGCGGTAGGACCTTGCCCTCCGAGACGGCGAATGCTGGCCCTC